>DASRYX010000043.1:0-5684 GCA_035686985.1 Planctomycetaceae bacterium
CCGACGGTCACACCGCGGAAGTGCTTGGCAATCTCGAAGGGGCACCGAAATTTACTATCGACTCGGTCAAGATCGACGGCAATCAGTGCACGCTGGTGCTCGCCGTCAGTGACAGCAAGATCGATTATCAGGGGACCCTGAGCGACGGTCTGGTTCGCGGCACGATGCAGGCCGACGGGAACGGCGGTGTCGCCCCGGCGATGCTGCGACCGACCAAGGAAACCAAGTACGATCCGCAAGGCTGGGACCCGGCCCCGGTTACCCCCGGCGCGGACTTTCTGGTGAAGGCGTACAGTGAGAAAGAGCAGCCGGCGGCGGTGATCTCCGCGGCGACCGAACTGCGCGGGAACCCGCTGTCGCTCGAGGCCTTCAACGGTGTCTTCAGCCGGCTTTCGGCTTTCCCCACGGCGGATGATCAATCGCTGAAGACCATCGCGAAGTTGTTCCTGGATGCCGCGCAGCCGTGGGGTCCGCGGCTGGCGGATCAGGTCCGCGCGACGGTGATTCTCAACACGGCGGCATCACGCAAATATCCCCGGATCGCGCAGCAGTGGCTCAAAGAATCGAAGGAGAAGCTGAGCCCCGCAGCATACGAAACCTACAAGGACGCGATCGTCGGGGCGCAAGAGCAGGTCGCGATCGATATCGCCCTGATCGACATCAAGGCGGAAGACGCCGAAGTCGCCAAGGCCGCGTATGAGGGTCTTGAGGGAAGGCTGAGCACGCAACGGTATAACCCGGAACTCCTGGATGCGCTCGCCATCTATGCGAACGCTCACGAGATGCCGGACAAAGCGATCGAGTACTGGGCGGATATTGTCTCATTGCCGCTGCTCGAAGGCATGTGGATCCGGATGCAGCAGGGGAAGCCGCCGGGTGACGGGTCGCCGCGCGAACGGTTGCTCAAAGTCTGGGAAGCGAAGAATGGAAACGTGGAGGGCTTCGACAAGTTTCTCGAAGAGACTTATAACCGCCGGATGAGCGAACTCGGGGATGAAGTCCGCAAAACGGGCCCCGCCAAATCTGAAACGGACAATGCGCGAACGATTCTCGTCGAGCTGTTTACCGGCTCGACATGCCCTCCGTGCATTGCGGGCGATGTGGCCCTCGATCTCGTCACGGATGATTACTCGTCATCGAAGGTGATTGCCCTTCGATACCATCAGCACATTCCGGGACCCGACCCGCTCGCGAATCAGGACACGGAAGACCGTTTCGGTTACTACGAAGGGACTGGAACGCCGCTCATGGTGGTCGATGGCGGCGGCGTTCCCGCGCCCGGCGTCGGTGGGATGCTGCAGCACGTCGGCCAGTCCTACACCGCGCTGCGCAAAGGTGTCGACAGTCGATTTGAAGCGAAGAGCGACGTGAAGATCAACGTCACGGCCACGCTGGAGAACGGTGAAGTCGTCGTCAACGCCGACGCCGTCGGCTGGCCCGAAGACAAAGCCAAGCGCCTCCGATTACGGGTCGCGCTGGTCGAAAACGCCGTGCCGTATCTCGCGGCGAACGGCATCCGGGTGCATGAACATCTCGTGCGGACAATGATCGGCGGCGCGAAAGGGACCGCGGTGAAGTCCGGGAAGCTCGCCATCGACACCAAAGTGTCGCTCGGCGATCTGAAGCAGACTCTGACGGAGTATCTGACGCAGTTCGAGAAGAACCGCGGCACGGAGTTCCCGATCAAGCCGCTCGCGCTGGAGAATCTCTCCGTCGTTGCGTGGGTGCAGAATGACGAGAACCGCGAAGTGCTGCAGTCGGTCATCATCCCGGTCACGGGATCCGCTCCCGCCGCCGCGAGCGCCCAGTAACATCAGTGCAAAAAGAAGCCCAGGGTTTCTCAACCCTGGGTCTCTTCATTCATCCATCAATTCCGCCGCAGCTTCGGCAACCCGACTTCGAGTTCCGCGGGCGTGACGATCCCGTCCTTGTCCGTGTCAACCTTATCGAACGATTCCCGCAACCGTTCTTCGACTTCATCGCGTTCGAGTTTACCGTCGCTGTTGCGATCCAGCCGTCGGAACAGCGGCCCGGCGACGGCTTTGACGACCTCTTCCCGCGGCGTGTTCGCCGGCGTTTTCCCGCTGGTGACGCCGCGCTCGATCGCAATGTCGCAGTACCCGATGAGCATCTCCTCCCACGACTGATCGCCCCACTTGACGGTCGCCGAGGGATCGGGATTCGCGAGATTCCTGCTCGAATTATCAAAGCTCGCATACGCCGCCAGCTTGGAGCCCGCAGGAACAATCATCGGTTCCGACAACGCATACGCGGTCTGCCAGTTGAAGTCGTAGTGCGGCACGTTGAGCAGCGTCTCGGTCTGTCCGTTCGGCCACGTCATCTCGTAGCGGAAGGATTGCCCGCGCAGATGCATGTGCGGCGACATCGACAGCATCAGCACATCCGCCGGCGTCGTCAGCGGCCGCGTCCAGAATTTCTGGTCCGCCTTGAACGGCTCAATCTTGAAGTTGCGGGACATGGTCGACACCGTCTGCACTTCATGCGTGATTTCGTCATCATTGCCGAACAGCAAGCCGACTTTGGTCAGGTCTTCTTTCTCTGTGCCGATCGGCGTGTAGTGAACTTGGAAGATCAACTTCGAACCCGCGGGGAGTTTCTTGGCCATGCCTTTCGGATAGGTACCGATGCGCAGCCCGGGGACATACGCGCAGAGGAACTGGCGGTCCTCGTCCTTCACTTTGCCGTCTTTGGAAGCGGCGAACACGATCACATGGTGCACGACGGAACGGTTGCCCGGAATGACTTCCGCACCAATGACCCATTTGTCTTCCGTGAGCTGCGGGTCGGCCATGAAGTATTGATAACGGACTTCGCCCGTCGCGGGGACGCTGAACGGCTTGTCGCGCATCGCCACCACCATGTCGGGCTCCTTCGGCAGTTGCCAGCCGGTGGTGAAGGTCGGCAAGGACGGCTTGGCCTGGGGATCCCCTTCCGGGGCACCGGCTTTCACCCACGCCTGGATGGTTGCCAGTTCGTCGTCGGTGAGACGTCTTTCATTGATAAAGTGGCCGAACTGCGGATCGGCGTGCCAGGGGGGCATCCGGCGCTCGCGTGTGACCTCGGCAATCATGTCCGCCCAGCCGACGACCTCGTCGTATTCGGTCAGACTGAACGGCCCGATCTCGCCGGGGCGGTGACATTCCACGCAGCGCTCATTCAGAATCTTCGCCACGTGACCGGTGTACGTCACCGAAGCATCCGCCACCGGCGTACGCACGCGGCCGATGAGACACCCCATCGCGGGCGTCGAGGGCAGCGCCACCGCGCGGTCGGCCAGCAGATCATCGATGGCGTTTTTGAGTTCCTGTTGCGTCGGCGCGGGCTTATTGCGACCGCCGACTGCGTACTGGTCGTCGACCCGGCCGTGATAACGCACGACCCGGTGTGCATCGAGAACAAACACTTCCGGCGTCCGCTCGGCTCCCAGCGCATCGGCAATGACGTTGTTCAGATCTTTGAGCAACGGGAACTTGAGTTCCTGTCGGCGGACATACGCGGTGAGCTCGGCGATCGAGTCCTGCCGATTCGGAGCAATCCCGACGAACGCGACTCCCTTGTCGGCGTAATCATCCGCGAGGGCCTGCAACCGCGGGGCGTACAACTGGGCAAGCGGACATTCGGTTCCGAGAACGGCGATCACGAGCACTTTCGATTGGGCAAAACTCTCGGCGGTCCATTCGGTCCCGAGCGTGTCCTTCGCCTCGAACTCTTTCACCGTGCGACCGAGAACCGGCCGCTTTTCAGCGGCGATGCCGGGTTGAAAGAGAGCGGCCATCAAGCCGATCGTTGCGCACAACCGCACACTATTTCGACACCGCATGACCGTTCCTTCAGAAGTCCGGGGGATTCCCGCCGCGCTGAGAACGATGTTCCGCCGGGAATCTCCCCGCTGTACTCAAGCGGAACTCTATCGGTTTCACCAAGTTGGGAACAGACGAAACATGGCTGACAATCAATGTTTACAACAGGGTGGCGGGGGCGCACCGCGCAGCGGAAGCCCCCGGTAACAACGCGTGAATTCGGGGGCTTCCTCCGGTGCGCCCCCGCCACCCAATCGTTAACTTACGTCGCTGCCAGCGTGTTGAACCGCATGGGAACGCCGCGGTCGGCAAGATACTTCTTCGTTTCACCGATGGGATGCGTGCCATAGTGGAAAATGCTCGCCGCCAAGGCCGCATGCGCATGCCCTTCGGTGAGCACGTCATACAAATGTTGCGGATGACCGGCCCCGCCGCTGGCGACAACGGGAATGTTCACCGCATCGGCGACCGCGCGGGTGATCGGCAAGTCATACCCGTTCTGTGTCCCATCGGCATCCATCGACGTGAGCACAATCTCACCTGCGCCGAGCCGTTCCATCTCTTTGGCCCATGCGACCGCTTCCAAACCCGTGGGGACGCGGCCGCCGTTGATGTGCACTTCCCAGAACTCTTTGCCGTCCTTCTGCACTCGCTTCGGGTCGATGTTCACCACGATGCACTGGCTGCCGAATTTCAACGCGGCTTCGCGGATCAACTCGGGATTCTTGACCGCGGTGGAGTTGATCGAGACTTTGTCACACCCGGCGTTGAGCAGCTGGCGAATGTCATCGACCGTCCGAATCCCGCCGCCGACGGTGAGCGGCATGAACACCTCTTCGGAAGTCCGCCGCACGACATCGAGGATGATTCCGCGCTGTTCGTGACTGGCGGTGATATCCAGAAAGACGAGTTCGTCCGCCCCCTGCTCTTCATACCGCCGGGCGATCTCGACGGGGTCACCAGCGTCGCGCAGCTGAACGAAGTTGACCCCTTTCACCACCCGCCCGGCATGAACATCGAGACAGGGAATGATGCGCTTGGCGAGCATAATTGAAAAGGCTTTCTGAAACTCTGAGCCGTGAAGACAGTGCAAAATGAAAAGTGATTAATGCAAAGTGCAAAGTGGCCAGGACGAGACATCACACCGTCTTAGGCGCTTGCCACTTTGCACTTTTCATTTTGAATTGACCACTTTGCACTTTTCGTCGTCCTTACAGGCTATTCCCCAAGGCGGATCCGCGTCAACCGCGTGGGCCTCGCAATCCCGGCGTGATCGGCTATTGTGAGGATTATGGAACCGGAAACCCTGACCCCGCCGTTGCAGACACCGTTTCCACGGCGGGGTGCGCTCGCCGGGGTGGATCACGGCGTGAAACGGATCGGGCTGGCGGTGTCGAACGCCGATCAGACGCTGGCCATGCCCGTCAGCACACTGGACTCCAAGTCGGTCGCGCATAACACGACTCATCTGCTGCGTTTCCGCGACGATTACGCCATTGTCGGGTGGGTCCTCGGGCTGCCGCTGCTGAAAAGTGGCGATGAAGGCCCGCAGGCCGCGCTTGTCCGCGCATTCGGGCAATGGCTCGCAGCGACGTCGCAACGACCGGTCACCTACTGGGATGAGCGCCTGACCTCGCACGCCGCGGAAGCCAAGCTCGCGATGCTGGGCGAAAGCGCTGCATGGAACAAAGGCCGCGTGGACGGACTTGCCGCCCAGATCATCCTGCAGGCATATCTCGATCAGCGTCCGCCGTGACGAATACGCCTTGGCAATTAGTAATTAGGAATTGAAAAGGTCAAATTGGAAGAGGCAGCTAGCGCGACCTGCCGGAGGCACTAAAACATGGATCGGGAGGAGTATAT
>DASRYX010000044.1:0-1792 GCA_035686985.1 Planctomycetaceae bacterium
GCTGCCGTGGGTGAAGGAGTTTGTCAGCTGGGGGGCCGGTCCACGCGCCGGGCAATATCTGATTCTCGGGGCGAAAGCCCGGGCGCTATTGGAAGGTCGCTTCCACGCCACGACGGAGGACGTCCGCGCGATCGCCTCGGCGGTGTTACGCCATCGGCTGGTGACGACCTTCGCCGCACAAAGCCAGGGGATCACGCCGGATGTCGTCGTCGAACGCTTGCTCGATCACCTGCGCGACCGCGACTCGGCGTGACCGGTCGGATTCGTCTCAACGGCGGTGGGCCGCATGGTCGATCTCTCCGTTAAAGTCACTCCGCGCATGGACCGCGCGGTGACTTGAATCGGCAACAATTGCCGGTCGGCGACTGCTCCCTGCGAAGGAACGCAATCTCGATGCCTGCCGTCCTTGCGCCCGCAACGCAGAATTCCGTCGACGCGCGACGTGATCACGCCTGGTTTCCCGGCGGCGATCACGACGAAGCGCTGTCGCGGATGATGTATCTCGTCGAGCGCGGCGAGGGATGCGGTTTGATTCGTGGTCCGGCGGGCTCGGGACGATCCCGGTTGCTGCACGAGCTGCATCGACAATCGCGATTGGCGTCAACGGTAGTCGTTCCGCTGAATGTCACCGGATGGGACCGCACGATGTTCCCGGTCGCTGTCGCCAATGCCTGCGGCGCGATCAACGATGCCGCGGCTTCCCCGACGGTCGCGTGGACGGGTCTCGAAGACTGGCTGCGCGGCCGCACAGTCGTTCAAGGACGAGTGCTGTGGCTCTTCGATGATTTCGACCTCGCGCGCGAGTCTCTCGAACCGGAGTTCGGGCGACTGGCCCGGTTAGCCGAACGCACGCACACGCCCAGTGTGCTGATCGCCACCGTTGCGGATGAAACGTCTCTCGAAGTCCTGCGCCGCTGGGTCGATTTCACGGTCGAACTGACTCCGTGGGACGCGGACACGAGCCGAGAGTTTGTCGAACAGACGCTGCTCACGGACGGACCAGCCAGAGTGATGATCGATGACGATGCGTGGGAGGAACTCATCGTCGCCGGAGAAGGCCGGCCGTCCCGTTTGCTGCGGTTGATGGAAGTTGCCGTGCTCGCGCGTGAGGTTATGCAAGCCGACTCGATTTCGGCGGAGCTCATCCACGCCGTCGCCGGGCAGCTTGGCGGGACGTCTCACGCTTCCGCGAGGATGCTGCCGGTGGATTGAGATTTCGCCGCGGCTCCGTCTACGATGACAACTCTTGCCGCAATTGTATTTGGGAGGGCGAAGCTCCTGCTGAGCCGCAATGGGCAGTACGCTGGGACTCCAGCGGCTCAGCGGGAGCTTCGCCCTCCCGGGAAATCTCTGAATCGCCATGCCTTCGTTGCTTTTTCGTCGCGGGTCGCATGTCACGGCGGCGGTCACACATCTGCGTGGTGCGGACCGCAAGCTGAACTGGCTGATCGACCGCGCGGGACCGTTCACATTGAAGGTGAACCGCGACCGGTACGGCATGCTGGTGCGGTCGATTCTGTCGCAGCAGATTTCCACGAAAGCCGCGCGGGCGATTCGATTGAAGCTCGAAGCGTCCGTCGGAGGATTATCGCCGGCGGCGATCACGGCGGCGTCCGACACCACGCTCCGCGCGGCGGGGTTATCCGCGCAGAAAGTGACCTACTTGCGCGACTTGACGTTGCACGTGAGTGACGGTCGCCTCGCGCTGCAGCGGTTGCACCGGCTGGATGACGAAGCGGTGATCGAACAGCTGATCGCGGTGAAAGGCATCGGCCGCTGGACGGCGCAGATG
>DASRYX010000045.1:0-9403 GCA_035686985.1 Planctomycetaceae bacterium
ATCCATTTCCGCGAGGACTTGTCCGGCAGTGACGACATCTCCCGGTTTGACGTGCACGCGGACGAGCTCTCCGGCGGCCTGCGTGTGAATGTGCCGCACATCGCGCGGTTCGACGAGAAATGTCGCCGAGCGATACCACGGCACTGGCACCGTGAACAGCGCCACGATCAAGAGCAGCGTCACCACGATCGAAAATGTGACGCGCTGCGGATTGAGTGGTTGCGTCCGCGGCTGCTTGGTGACTCGGTATGCGGAAAGCGTTGTCCCCACGAGAAAGCTGACTCCTGCCATCGTGGCCAAGGTTGAGCCTATACTCTGCAAACTGTAAGGCTTCAGCGCCGTGTGCAGCATCAGCAACATCCCCAACATCACCGACCAGCCGTAAGCCGCCGACGCGAGCGCATACACCACGAGCCAGGTGCGCCCGTGGCTCGGCAGTTGGTCGGCACTGACAAGATCCGCCCCCATGAACAGTTTCGCGAACCAGGCATGCTCGGCCTGGGTGGCCAACTGCCGCAGATTGGGAATCTCCCACCAGTCGCTGAGCATGTAATATCCGTCGAGACGCATCAGCGGGTTGATGTTGAAGATCACAGTCGTGACGGCGCTGACAAAGAACACATTGAGCGCGATCGCGTTCAGCGTCCCTTCGTGAGTGTATCGCCAGACGAAGACCGCAATCCCCGCAAGGACGCTTTCCACAATCATTCCCGCGGCTCCGATCAGAATCCGCTGCCACTTATTCGGAAGCATCCAGGAATCGGTCACGTCGCAATACAACGTCGGAAAAAAGGCGAGCAGCGTCACACCAATCTGATGGCATTCCGCGCCGTAATACCGGCACGACAGCCCGTGGCCGATCTCGTGGAAGATCTTCGTCACGCCCATCACGACCCACAGGCACAGTAGATTCTTCCAGCCGAAAAACTGCGATGCTGCAGGTAACCGCTCCTGCAAGGTCTCGGCTTCCATGGTGACCAGTAGCAGCGACGAGAGAATCAGAATTCCGGCCGCGATCATCGTGAGGGGATGGAACATCCACCGCGTGAGAGGCAGCACCCATTGAAAGAAGCGGTCGGGATCGACGCCCGGCAACCGGATCGACAGCACGTTGAACACCGCCGCCGCCACGCCGCGGCCTTGCGTTTCGCGATGCTGTTCGGCGCGCGCGGCCCCCTGCCCCGGACGATTGCTGACCACCAGCCCTTCGGTATGCAGCTTGGCAATCAGTTCCTGCGTCTCGGCCACCGTCGGCCGTACCGTGGGGAACTTGCGGGTCAGCGCTTCCCGAATCTGATCGAGTGAGCGCTCGCCATCGAGTTGCTGCAGCGCGAAATACTGCTCCGCGGGCAGGCGATGATATTTGAGCGCAATCGGATCTTTGATGACGTAATACCGCACGCCGCGGAAATCCATCGGCACCACGTTCAGGTCGCGCCGACACACCAGCGGGACACGCCGGTGCATCGACAGGCGAAACGGTGCGGCGGCTTCCTGAATCATGCGCGGGAACTCAGCGAATCAGCGATCGGAGGGACTTATGGATTCTTCTTCGAGGCGGGGATGGCGGGGAGAATCACTTTCGCGGCGGTTTTCGAGTTGGACGGGGCAACCGTCATCCGGGCTTTCAAACCGGCCCGCAGGATATTGTCCTGATTGACGACTTCGGCCGTCACTTTGACCTGCCCACGGGTCGGTTCGACGACGACATCCACAAAGGTCACACGCCCCTCGAAGACCTGCTTCTCGATGGGATGCTCTTCGTCGTCGATGTCGATCTGCACTTTAACCGGGGAACCTTGTGCGACTTGGAACGATTGGGTGAGCGTCAACCAGCCTTCCACTTTCACGCGATCGGTCGACGTGATCTCCACGACGGGGTCACCTTGCCGGACCGCTTCACCGCGATGTTTGAAGATCTTGGTGACCACGCCGCTGACGGGCGACAGAATCGCGTACGCCTGCAACTCAGCGGCCGCCTGATCCCGTTCGAGCTTGTGGACCTGCAGGTCGTGCTTGGCCCGTTCGATTTCGAAGGCGGCGAGTTCCATGTCGAGCCGCATTTTTTCCAGCTCGAGTTGCGGGACCGTGCGGGCGCTTTCGCGATTGGCATCCAACGCCTGACGGTAGACGTTCTGTGAAATCTGGTGGGCTTTCTCCTTGGCGAAGACTTCCGCCGTGTAGTCGGCTTTCTGCTGGGCAATCGCATGCTGGGCCTGGATCACGTCATCGCGGAGTCTCGCCACGCGCTGCCGCGCCACCACTGATTCGCCTTCGCGCAGATTCATGTCGGCGAGCACGCCGGCACGGTCACTCGCGAGGGGCAACTGGTCGATGATCTTCACGCGGCAGTCGTTAATGACCAGATCCGCCGCCTTCACCGACGCCCCGAACGTCAGGACGGACAGCATCGCCACGAGCAGGCGTTGCCAGGGGGCAACACGTCGATACATCGGGTGCAATCGTGACATGACGAAACCGGCTCCATTCCGGGGCGGAAATCAGGGCAAGTAAGCAATCGTGACCTGTTTTCACTGTGAAATTCAACTGGGAATTCAACTTCACGGGGAAAATCCCGGACTTCCTTCCAGTTCACAGCGTTCGCGGGGACGTGTTGCGAAATGGCGACGGGGAGTGCCCCTATGTTATGGAGCCGGTCAAGCCCGAAGACAGGACTCACAGCCCAGCCACACTGACGCGCCGAAACTGACGAAATGGAGAAAGTGGGTAAACAGCCTT
Organism: Planctomycetaceae bacterium; assembly: GCA_035686985.1. GTDB lineage: Bacteria > Planctomycetota > Planctomycetia > Planctomycetales > Planctomycetaceae > DSVQ01. The sequence continues at coordinate 2,740 of DASRYX010000045.1, forward strand.
GGTCTCTGCATGGTTTCTGGTACGCTTTGCGATCATGTCTGCAGGTTCGTCGCCCCGGCATTCACAGGAATCGGCCCTCATGGACAACATCTCCCGTCGTGATTTTCATCAGCAGGCGTTTGGTTCGCTGATGGTGTGGTCACTCCTCGACACGCTGTTCGCCCGGGGGGCGTTCGCCGACGAAGTGTCGCCGATCGCCGCGAAGTGGCTGGCCGATCTGAACGCCATGAGTGTCGATCTCAAAGGCGAAAAGTTGACGCCGCTCGAATGGCAGAAGCAGGTCGAGAAGCTGTTCAACCGTGTGGAAGTAACCGAGCTGATGAAGTTCGTGAACTTCGAGAAGCTCACCGCCACGGCGAAGCTGAACGAGCGCGGCGAAACCAGCCTGCGGGCCAAGCTCCCCGAGGTGGAAGGCTTACCGACAAACCTTGTCTACGGTCACCAGATTTTCGCGCTGAACAAAGACCGGTCCGTGGTGCCACACGGACATGACAACATGGCGACCGCGTTTCTGATTCTGAAAGGCGAGTTTCACGGCCGGCATTACGACCGTCTTGAAGACGACAAGACGCACATGATCATCAAGCCGACGATTGACCGCACGTTTCAGGTCGGCGAATGCGCGACGCTGTCGGATATCAAGGACAACGTGCACTGGTTCAAGTCGAACACCGACGGCGGGTTCATCTTTAACATTCACGTCATGAGCGTGAAGCCCGGGCGCACGGGGCGGGTCTACATCGATCCCGAAGGCGAAAAACTTTCCGACGGTCGCATCCGCGCCAAGAAGATCGATCACGCGGAAGCCAACCGGCTCTACGGTTAAGCCGTCCGCCGATCACGGTTTGGCGACGTACGGCGCGACTCTTCCGGGAATGTTGCGTTTTGCGAGTTGGAAACCGCTGGATGACGGTGCAGCGCCGGGGGTCACGAAGAACAGCACTTCACCACCGCTCGTGCCCATCGCGAGCAGCGAACCATCCGTGGTGACAGCGACGGCATCGACCGCCTTCGCCGTGGCGGTGAGCGGGGACAGACACTCGCGCCGCCCGCGCGGCTGGAAAGTCCACACCGACGCGGTCCCGAACGATGTCGCCGAGAACACTGTGTCCGCCCCGTCGCCAATGAACGCAGCCGCGGCGTTATCGCCCGCCGTCGAAACCGCGGGCTGTTCTTGCCACCCGCCCTCGCTTTCAACAAAGCGCAGCAGTTCATTCTGCGATCCCCCGGCGATCAGCGTTTTGCCATCGCGACTGAACGCCGCCGTGCGGATGGTTCCCTTCGGTCCGGGTAACGTCGCGAGTTCTTTGCCCGAAGTTACGTCCCACACTCGAATCGCGCCGGGGACTTTCCAGTCCTTCCAGGTGCCGGTGGTTGACACAAGGCGTTGGCCGTCCGGAGAGAACCCCAGACATTCGACGGGCAATTCCTGCTTCGGGAGCTGCAGCAACTCTTTGCGATTCGGCACGTCCCACACCGTGATCAGGCCGTCCCACGAACCGGTCGCCAGCCGGGTGCCATCCGCGGACACGGCGATGGCGGTCCCTTCGTTTTCGCCGGCCTTCAACGCTTCACGGCGTTTCAACGTGGCGACCACCTTCAGCGGTTGCAGCGACCACAGCGCGACATCTCCCGAGAACCCGATCGTCGCGAGCGTCTTGCCGTCGGCGGAGAGCGCCCCGTCCGCGATCCCTTCGGAGCAGTGGGCTTTCGTCACTTTTCCCAACTGCAAGTCCCACGCATGGATGGTCGCGGTCAACGTGCCGACGATGGCCTGCGATTGATCCGGAGTGAACGCCAGGAAGCGGACGCCATCCGCGAGTTCCAGCTTGGCAATGGGTTTGATCCGGGCGTAAGTCCCGCCCCAGGTCTGCCATTGGCCATCCGCGCCCAACCGGCCCACGCCCTTGCCACTCGGATCAAAATGCACCGCGAGCGGCTTAGCAGTTCCCGCGCGGACTGCGGTCGCCTCGCCGGTGGCCGTCTTCCACAGATGCAGCGACTCACCGGCTCCATCCGCGGCGAGCCATGTGCCCAGCGGTGAGAAAGCCAGCATTGTCGTCGGTTGCTCCCGCCCCACGAGCAACCGTGAGGCCGACTGATCCAGCTGCGCGAACTGTTTAGAATTGTCACCTGACGGGAGAGTCCACAACCGGATCGAGTTGTCCGCGCCGCTGGACGCCAGTTGCTTGCCGTCGGGTGACAAGGCGATCGAAGAAATCGCTCCCTGCTGCGTCGATATTGCCACGGCCGGCGCTAAAGATCCGGTCTTCAGATCCCAGACGAGAATTGTTCCTGACTTGCCCCCCGCCGCCAGCCAGCGGCCATCCGCGCTGCAAGCCAAGGCCTGGAACGCCTCTTCCTTCGACTTGCGTGTCGGCCCGGGCACACCGGTGAATGCATCCCAATGCCGGACCGTTCCGTCGTCACTGACTGAGAAGAGCGACGATCCATCGGCGGCATACACGATCTGTCGGACCGGGCCGGTATGTCCCGACAGAACCAGCGGCGGCACCGGCGTCGAGGGAACGTTCCCCGGCGTCGACAGCGCTCCGGGCGTGGGATCACGAAAGGCGCTCACATCGATGAGATAAATCTGCGAGCCCTCGCCCGCGCCAGCGACTTGCGGACTGACTGGAGAATACGCCAACGACCGCAACGCTTCCGGAAGATCGCGCACTTCACCATACGCCGTGCCGTTCGTGACCCGGCGGAGTCGTAGCGAATTGTCCAGGTGCGCCGTCGCGAATGACATCCCGCGCGACGACCACGCGGCGGCGGTCAGCGGCGATGTTGTTTCCAACAGGCCGCTCTTCTCCTGAATCTGCTCGACGAGCTGCTCCGCCTTGCGATCCCAGATCTTCAGCACGCCATCGGCCCCGGCCGTGAGCAACTGTTGCCCATCCTTAATGTATTGCACGGCCCAGCAGCGATTCCCTTCAACGGTCCAGCTTTGATTCAGCGAACCATCGTTGCGGTTCCACAATTTCAGTTGCCCATCGGTGGCGACGGACGCGAGTTGCTCGCCGTACGGAGAAAACGCGAGCCGGCAAACCGTCCAGCCCTCCCGTGGGAGATGGTCCAGTCGCTGCAGTACCGTTCCGTCCTCGCGTTTGCGGATTTCGACCTTGCCGTTCCACAATCCCAGCGCGACGGCATTTCCATCCGGCGACACGACGAGATGCTCGACCGCCGCCGGGAGTTCTTCCCACGCCCCTGCCTGTTTCTTCTCGTCCACATCCCACACGATGACTTTCCGGTCGCGCCCGGCACTGAAAAGACTGCGGCCGTCGGCCGAGAAGGCCGTGGTATAGACCGACTCCGTGTGACCTTCCAGCTTCGCGAACAAGGTCAGCCCGTCATCGGCCTTCGCCGGCGGCGTCAAGTCCCACACGCTGACCGTCTTGTCAAGCGAAGCCGTCGCTAACCGGCGGTTGTCGGGCGAAAAGGCCAGACCGTTCACCGCACCGTTGTGCGGCTTCCACAACGCGACCGTCTTCATGGTCGTCAGGTCGAGAATCCACACCTGGTTGGTAAACACGGCGGCGGCGAAGAGGCGGTTATCCAGGGAAAACGCCACATCGCGGACACCGGCCGGAAAGTAACGTACGACTCGTGACCCGGGCTTCTTCTTGTCGGCGAGTTCTCCGCGTTGGATGAGCGTGACACCGCCGGGCTGCGTCCAGTCGCTGGTTCCGAACGCGAGCCACTGGCCATCAGGGGACATCGCCGCCGAGTAGAACAGCGTCGGCCGAATCCAGCCTTCACGGGGCCGGATCTCGAATTCTTCGGCTTCCTCGGTGATCGTCTCGGTCGGTGTCGCCACCGGCATCATGCGATTGAACGGCGGTTGTGCAGACGCCAGCGCAATCCACAAGAACGGCAACACCAACGCTAAACCAATTCGAAGCCAGCGGCCGACCGCGGCTGCAGTTCCGCTCGTGCGCATGGACACCCTTTCGATCAAGAACGATCGATCGTTCCGGCCTGACGGGATGAATGATCCATCGGAAAAGTGCCGCGGATCATATCAGCATTCACGGGCTCAAACGAGACGCACGCGGACGAAGCGCTTTTTGCCGACCTTGATCAGCAAGCCATCGGTTACCGGAATCGGTTGATCATGCGCGGTGATCTTCGCGTAATCATCGCCGAAGGTCGCCCCGCCCTGCCCAATCACCCGTCGGGCTTCACTTGTCGAAGGGACCAGTCCAGCGGTTTTCAACAACACCGCCGCAGGCAGGACACCATTCTGAAGTGTGGCCGCGGACACGTCGACCGTCGGGATGTCGGCGGGAAGTTCGCCGCCGCCGATCTCACGCTGCCAGCGATCCGCCGCTTCGGCTCCTGAACCCGCGGGGTGATACTGATCAATCACCGTCGTTGCGAGCCGCAGCTTCGCGTCCTTCGGATGACCGGCGAGCAGTTGTTCCACTTCCGCGAGCGGGATGTTCGTCAGCAGTTCAAAGTACATCCGCATCACGCCATCGGGAACCTGCATGAATTTCTTCATCATGTCATACGGCGACTCACTGATGCCGATGTAGTTGCCGAGGCTTTTGCCCATCCGGCGGACACCGTCGAGACCGACAAGAATCGGCGACATCACGCCAATCTGCTGCGGCAACGCCCCATTCTTATCACGGCGTGATTGCACCGCGGCGTTCATCCACCGTTCGCCGAGAGTGCACGACGCCAAGTCCCCCTGCAGATCGCGCGCAAGCATGAAGCTGTAAAGCTGCTCGGTGCCGCCGAGTTCGATATCCGCGCCGATGCACACGGAATCAAACGCCTGCATGACGGGGTACAAACACTCGTGCAGATAGATCGGCGTCTGGCTCGCATACCGCTTTGCGAAGTCGTCGCGCGTCAGAAGTTGAGCGACCGTCACCTGCCCGCACAGTCGCAGGATATCGCCGAACGACATCGCATTGAACCAGTCGCCGTTGCGATGCACTTCAGCCTTGGACAGGTCCACCACCTTGCCGACCTGCGCGAGATAGTCCCGAGCGTTGTTTTCGACGTCGTCCGCGGTGAGCCGCTTCTTGCGAGCGTCATCGCGACCGCTGGGATCGCCGACCATCGCGGTGGCGTTGCCGATGATGATCACCGCCTGGTGACCAAGATCCTGAAACTGCCGCATTTTCCGCATCGGGACAGTGTGACCGAGGTGGACGTCGATGCCGGTGGGATCGATGCCGTACTTCACCCGTAGCGGCCGGTTGAGTTTCCGGCTGAGTTCCAGTTTCTGGGCGAGTTCCTCTTCGGGAACGATCTTTTCGACGCCGCGACGGATGACGGCGAGTTGTTCTTCAACGGGTGGGAACATGGAAGTGGCTAGTAGTCAGTGGATAGTGGTTAGAAAAGAATCGCTTGCGTTTTTGCAGCGCCTCAACGACCGCGCTCTACGACGACGAACTCAGCGCACCGAGGACGGCCAGCGCCATGTTCGTCGCGTTGAAGAGTCCATGCGCGATGACCACCGCGAGGAAACTCCGGCGGACGTGATACAGATAGCCGAGAATCAGCGACAGCGGAAGGAGCGCGATGCCATCCCGCCAGCCGTGCACGAAGGAAAAGATGACCGCGGTGGTGATGATCGCCCCGCGCGGATGCCAGATATCGGCGAGCCAGCCCTGCAGCGTCACGCGAAACACCAGTTCTTCCGACAGGGGTGCTACGATTGCTGCCGTGAAGAACATCATCAGCAGCGGCACCTGATCGGGCGTGTCACGGATCGCTCTCAGAAACGGATGCTCGGCTTCTCTGGTCCGAAACCACATCGTCGCGACCAGTAGTACAAACGTCGGCAAAATTGCGGCTGTAAACGCCTGCTGTCCCCACAGAATCTGGTCCGGCCAGTTTTCCGTCGTGATCCCGAGCCGGTCGGGGCGCAGGCTGCCGGATCCAAACAACAGTAGTCCCAACCCCACAAAGACGATGCATCCCATGACCATGCTGGCCCACAGGGCGTCATCGCTGAGTTCGCGCGGCGGATTTTTTTCGCTCGTCGTCGCTTCGTCCGCTGTCGGCGCCACTTTGACCGACCGCCACAACGGAGCGGTGTCCTCGGCGATCTGCGAGACGATCATCGTCCCCACCCAGAACAGCATCGCGAACACCGCCAGCAGCGGCCAGCGGATGGGTTCCAGCGGTTCGGGGACCGAAACCGGTTCGGGAAGTGTTTGCGGAAGATCGCCCGGCGGTGTGGCGGGGGGACCGCCGAACTGTTCCGGGCGCAGGCCCCATCGCAGCCACGACAAACCGCTGACGGTTAACAGGGCCGAAACCAGAACCCGCAAAAGAAACGCCGCATCAAACATGCTGCTGACCGTACCCGATTTGTCGAGAAAACGATATCCTGACGGGTTCAATGAAGTCGACCGGCAGTGCAAAGTGAAAAGTGAGCAATGCAAAGTGCAAAGTGAAGAGAAGCACTCTTCATTCATTTTGCATTTTGCACTTTTCATTTAGCACATTGCACTGACTTCATACTTGCTCAATGACACGAAAGCATCTGGTCAATGGCGGCGTTGACTCCTGGGAATGTGCTGGAACGGATCATTGCTCACAAGCGTGGCGAGGTGGAGCAGGCCCGCGCGCGAACACCGGTGGCGGCGCTGACCGAACTGGTGACGCAGGCACCGCCCGTGCGGGACTTCGT
>DASRYX010000046.1:0-15635 GCA_035686985.1 Planctomycetaceae bacterium
TCATTGCACAGGCCGCTGATCGGGATCACTCCGGCGAATTCGTCGGGATGCGTCATGCCGATATCGAATGCAGCATCACCGCCGAGACCATGTCCCGCAAGAAATACCCGATCCGAATCAATCGCGAACCGCAGTCGCGCATCCCGTAGCGATTCGATGACGGCAGTGTGAGCCGCCGGGCTGCCGGTGAACTCCTTTGCGGCTTCGGCGATGTATTCGGGAACCACGGTGATGAAGCCACGCCGCGAGGCCCAGCCGGGATGGTCATCGGAACCGGCCCACCATCGTGCCGTGGATTCCGTCGAGTTCGCGCCGGGATGCAGTGCAACAATCGCCGGGTAACGATGCCGTGGCGAATACTCGGGCGGCAGCACGACCCAGTAGGCCATGTTTTCGTCGACTTCAATCCGCTGCGGTGTGCCCGGCGCAATCCCTTCGGCATCACGCGGCGGTGGCAGTTGCTGCAGCAGTTGGCGGATCGTGTTCGGACCAATCCCTTCGAGGTCCTGCAAATGCCCCGCGACTTCGGCGCGGACAGCGGGGTCCTCCGCGCGGAGATATTCCGTCACCCAGACGCGGGCATCCCACAACCGACGCGCGCGGGACAGATCGGTGTCGGCCCCTTCCGCTCCGAGAATCCAGCCGCTGTAGGCCAGCGCGAGTTTCTCTTCCGCCGTCAGCTGCGCGTCGGACTCCGCCTGCAGGAATGGGAGCATCGATCCGAGGTCGTGCGGGCTCAGTTCTTCACTCATCACGGAGCGCATCGCCGCGACTTGCCGGGCCGCTTCACCGGCGGGAAGTTTGCCCTGCAATTCGCCGAGGAGATACCGCACCTTGTCGAGCGTGTCGCGCGATTGCTGCAACTCGTCGAGAAAACGCTGCACTTCGCGTGCGATCCCCGCACCGAGATTCGGCGGCAGCTTGCGAATTGATTCTTCCGCGAGCTGGAACTGGCCGGCGGCTTTGCGTCGATTCAACTCCCGCAGGATGTCCCGGGCGAAGAGCTGGCGCAGCTCCTGTCTGACGGCCGTCACCTGTTCGCTGAGACTCGGGAAATCGTTCGCCACTGAGGTGAGTTCTTCGTCGGCCGCGGCGTACCAGCCTGCCTGGACACAGAACCGCGCGCGAGCCATCCGGTCCTGCGCATCATCCGGTTTGCAGACGACCGGGTTGTGCAGGATCTCGAGGACGGTGCTTTGCGGCAGCTGATTCAACGCCAGGCCGAAGTCCCAGCTGTGGTTGAGCGAAGTGATTTCCGCATGGGTGGGGGTCAGCCGCGTGATGCCCTGCGGGATGTTGACGCCGCCGCGCTCGGTTTGAAGTGTGACCAGTCGCCGGCCATCTTTGTCGAATTCCGTCGCCTGCGAGATCGTGCCCAGGTTCTTGACGACGTTTGCGCGGCTGCCCTTGAGATGAAAGACAGAGAATTCATCCTGCCGCGCGAGTTGTGCGGTCATATCGAGACCGTCGTCCGGCACCTGACGATACGGAACGAAATAACGCTGATAGGGGATCGCACCGCCGGTCTGGACCATCACCAGATTGAAGATGACGATCGGGCCCGGATTGGGGTTGTTGATGTTCGTAAGCGTGATCAGCTTCGCGGGCTTGCCCTGCAAAACGAGCCCGTTCTTGAGGCGCACCTCACCGGCGGTAAGCATCGTGCTTAGAGCGAAAAGCGTGATCACCACGCCGAACACAGAGCGGATCATCGGCAGGTCGCCTCGGTCGACACTCTCGTTCCCAAGCTCTGCTTGGGAATGTCTGCTTCTTCGAAGCTCTGCTTCATCTTCTTGCGGTGTAGCCATGACTCAGACGAAGCAGAGCTTCGGAAAAGACCGTTCCCAAGCGGAGCTTGGGAACGAAGAATGCGCGGCTCCCGAGATTGTATCTATTTCGGCATGGCGGCGGTGCCGGGCTGCGGGTTTTCTCCCGCCGCAGCGGCGGGTTTGTCCGTCTTGGTGACGTTCTCGAGGACTTTGCCGCCGTAGGCCTGCCAGGCGAAGTAGCCGCCGACGAGCACCCCGGCGATCACGCTCAGATAGATCAGAAAGCCGACGAAGCCGACCGCGCTGGAAAACATCCCCTTGAGCCACTTGTTGGTCTTGTGCCACTTCTCCTGTTTGTCGATCTTGGCGTACATCGCCTTCATGTCACCCGCTTTTTTGTCCGCCTTCTGCTTGATCAGCAAGCCCTGCACGACCGTTTCAAATTCGCTGAACTGTGCGATCGGCACAAAAGTGTCGTTCGGCCCTTTCTTGACCTTCGCCCGGGAATCAATCGCCCCGGCTCGCAGGGCTTGCAGAACCTGGGCCGTCGACCATTTCGCGATGTTGTCCTTCCCGTCGGCGGTTTTGTACTGGACGTACCACAACACGTCCCCACCGGGAGCCGCGGTCGTTTTCGGTGCGGATGTCGCCGTTCCCGCCGGGCGCGTGGGGGCGGCGGCAGGTTTCGAGGCAGGACTGCCCGCGACCTGAACCTTGTCCGGCGCGTCGATGAAGCTCAGCGATGTCCCCGCGAGTCCCAGCGACGAAATCACCTTGATGATTTCCGCGCAGTCTTTGAACCGCTGATCGGGCTCCCGCATCATCATCTTGCCGAGAATCATGTCGAGCTTCTCGGGCACTTCCTTGTTCGACTTCCGCGCGGGTTCGAACTGACCGGTCTCTTTCTTCTTGATGAGCTCGATCAGCGATTCGCCGGTGAACGGGTGCTTGCCGGTGAGGATGTGGTACAGCGTGGCTCCGAGAGCGTAGATGTCGCTGCGGCCGTCGACATGCTTGGCGTTCCGGGCTTGTTCGGGAGCCATGTAGTACGGCGTGCCGAGACCAGTACCGCTTTGCGTCATCGAGAATTCTTCATCGTCGAGGGCTTTCGCCAGCCCGAAGTCGGCGACCTTCACCACGCCTTTGTTGGTGATCATCACGTTGTCAGGTTTGATGTCCCGGTGAATCATCTGCAGCTTGTGCGCGTGATCCAGCGCTTCCGCACAGCGCAGCGTGATGAACAACGCATCCGGCACCGACAGCTTGCCAAGTTTGTCGAGCCAGTCCTGCAGGCTCTTGCCGTCGACGAATTCCATCGCCACGAAATGTTTGCTGACACCATCCGCCGAATCGACGGCTTCGGACACCGCGTAGACGCGCACGGCCTGCGGGTGGTCGACCTTCGCCATCGCCTTGGCTTCGCGGTAGAAGCGTTTGACAAAGTCTTCCTTCTCAGCGAGATGTCGGGCAAGGAGCTTGACCGCGGCGACACGGTCGAGGCTGATCTGCTTCGCGAGCCAGACTTCCCCCATGCCCCCCTGGCCGAGCTTCTTGGTCAGCTGGAAATCACCGATCGTGCGCGGACCGGTCGAAGCGGGCTTGCTGACGGGCGCTGCGGTTGCGGCCGAGGGCGCATCGTTGGGGATGAAGGTTTCTCCCATCTCGGCGGCGGTTTTCGCAGGAGCAGGTTTGCTTCCCGAGGGCGGGGTGGTGGCGGACGGACGACCGGCAGGATCAGCGGCCATGATCAGGCCTCCCTTCAGACGAAGGAGCGATGCACAACAAAGACGGAATGACGAAGAAAAGTGAACGCATTATCCGACTTTGAAGTGTGTCAGGCAATCACCAATGCGCATTCCGCGCCAGAATCCGCGGTCTGGCGCATGGGAAAACTACTATGACTTGGTCATTTCAAGACTGACTTTGCCAGTGACTGGATGCTCGCCATGGTCCAGATGTACGTGTCGCTGCCAACGACGGCGGCCAGGTATTTGCCGTCGGGAGACACTTCTATTCGGCGAACCGTGGCCCGCGCCGGACGAAGGAAGCACACCGGCTCAAGCGTTTTCGCGTTCCAGACGCGCAGTCGCCAATCGCTGCCGCCGGTGATCACGTACTTGCCGTCGGGGCTTAATGCCAGCGCCTCGATGTCCCCTTCGTGCGCTTCAACGTTTTCGACAGGCTGATCAGGAAGCACCCGGCGGAGTAACAGGCCTTGCGACTCGATGCCGAAAATAGCCGTACCGTCATGTGAAGAAATCACGCGGCGAAGTGTCGGCGCGGTGAGAACCACCTGCGGCGGCTCTGGCTTTTCTAGAGGTGCAACCTGAACCTCGTCGATGTTCTTGATCTGATATCGGACGAACACAGATGCTCCCTTGGGATCACACCAGAACCATCGTGTTTGTTTTGGCAGCGGGCGTTCCCAGACCGTCTCCGCAGACTCGAACTCCAGCAATCGCAGTTTATCCGTGGCGATTAGCACACGCTCGTCATCAGGTAGCAGAGCGATTCCTACCTGCGTCGACTTGCCGAGACCGATGGCCTTCGCGAGTTTGCGTTTCTCGAAATCAAAGATAAACAACGCTCTGGGATGATCCGGCTCGTCCTGATAACCGGTCGTGAGAAACCACTTTCCGTCGGACGTAAACGCGGAGCGCTGGCCGATGTCACGAGTGGAACTTTCGCCATGTCCAAGTAGTGAGACTTTCAGCAGATCCTTCTTCAACCGGATGTCGTGCAAAACAAACTTAAAATCGGTGATCATCGCCAACATCCGGCTGTTGGGATGAAACGTCGCGGCTCCCAAAGATTTGAAGTCGTTAAGCAGATTCTTGCGGCTGAGATTGATGAGCGCACCATCGCCCATCAGGCACAATTCGCTGTTTGGTGAAAAGACGGCACTATCAGATCGCGACCGGACCAGGAACGGTTCGACGACCTTCGTGTCATCGGCGGCGTCGAGAACAGTCGTGGACAGGACAACACACCAGCCCGCGAAACCAACGAACGTGCGGCCCATCTTCGCAGTTCCTCTACTTCGCGGCGGAGGGTTTCCAGTCGGCGATCCAGAGTTGGCTGGTGCCGTCGGGGGTGCGGGTCGAGGTCCACATCATTTTGGTACCGTCCGGGCTGAAGACCGGGAGAACGTTGGCGGACGTGCTGTGCGTGACCTGCCGGATCTCGCCCGCCTTGAACGACGTCGCTGACATGTCAATGTCCATCTGGAACAGGTTGAAATGAGCGGACATCGGCCCCTGGCTGTAATCCGCCCGCGACCAGATCAGCGACTTGCCGTTCGGATGGAAGAACGGGCACCAGTTCACTTCGTCGAGATTGTCCGTCAGTTGCACCTCGGTTTTGCCGTCGACCGAAACCGCGTACAGCTGCAGCATGTGTTCTTTCTTCCGGTCGCTGCGGAAGATCACCCACTTGTCATCCGGCGAGAAAAACGGGCCGCCGTCATACCCCGGCTGGTTCACAATCTGTCGGACGTTCGAACCGTCCGCGTCCATGATGTAAAGATCGGCGTCACCATCGCGTGAGGAAGTGAACACGATGTGTTTGCCGTCGGAAGAAAAGCTGCCTTCCGCGTCATAGCCGGGGGTGTCGGTGATTCGCTTGAGACCGGTGCCGTCGAAATTGATGATGTACATGTCCATGTGCGGATCGAAGTCCCACTGATAACGTCGGCGTCCGCCCGCTGCGGCTTCTTCACGGGCTTTCTTCTCGGTCTCCGCCATGTGCGGATCGGTGTGGCTCGACGCGAACAGGATCTGCTTGCCATCCGGGGTGAAGTACGCACAGGTGGTGCGGCCGCGGCCGGTGCTGATCAACCGCGGCGTCTTCTCGTCGAGCTTCTGCACGTAGATCTGATAGAACGGATAACCGATCGGATACGCCTGGTAGACGATCCACTGCCCGTCGGGGGAAAAGTAGCCTTCGCCGGCGCGGGGGAGCCCGAACGTCACCTGCCGCGGATTGCCGAGGAACGCTGATTCTTTTTCGACATCCGTGACGACTTCCTTCGGCGGTTGTCCCAGGACGGCGGATAACAATCCGATGGCGACAGCAAGTACAGCAGGCATGACGGTTCCTTGATGAGAGGGCGACCGTGCTACAATATCACCCATCACAAGGACCGACCACCGGCAGAGATCATGACCGACATCACGAACGAGCTCCCGAAACTGCGCGGCTTCATCGACGAACTCGCGGACCTGGATGACGCCGAACGCCTGCAGACGTTGGTCGAACTCGCCGACGAATTGCCGCCGATTGCCGAAGCGCGAGCCCGCGAGCCGTTCCCGAGTGCGTGCCGGGTGCAGGAATGTCAGACGCCCGTTCATCTGTGGATGGATTGGGTCAACGACCGCTTACACCTGGAGGCGGATGTCCCGGAGAAATCGCCAACTGTGCGCGGTCTGGTGGCGATTGTCGTGCAGAGTCTCGAAGGGGCAACTCCGTCACAAGTTCTTTCTCTACCAGAAGATTGGCTACCGATTCTCCATCTCACATCAGCCATGGGAATGCAGCGTCAACAGGGGTTGCGCGGGGTTATCCGCCGCATCAAACAGGAAACTCACCGTCATTTGACACTGCCCTCACCAACTTTGAAGATTTCCCAATAAAGGGCGAAATCCCTGCTCCAATTTGATAGGGGAGCGGTTAAGCTGGGTGAATTGGTGCCGCACACAGATGGCCAAGGTCTGCGTGTGTCGTATGAGTTGCTTGGTGCAAAAATCGTCCTGCCCCCTGTGTCGTCGCCATGGCGTCGACCCCAGCCTTCGTCTGCCGCGGTTTTGTGGCATTCCCGGTCATGGATTTCCGATCAAACGTCGAGTGGAGCACTCGACGAGGCGCTGAGGTTTTCATTCGCCGTAGGAGCATGGGACAGTCTGGTGTTCGAGGAGTGTGAAAGATGCTGACCCCCACGTTGACGGAAGCCGTGCGACTGTTGCCTTCGACGGAACTGCCGGCTTACACGTTTGTTCCGGGTTGCGATACGCCGCACCCCTACCGCGATCCGCGCGGACATAGCTATCAGCGCAAACATCCGACGCCGCGCGCGCTGACGCCGCACACGTGGGCCGAAAATCGCAGCTACCTCCTCGCGCTCGATTACTTCAACTACGGTTACTACTGGGAATCGCACGAGGAGTGGGAACGCCTGCTCCGCGCCACGGGGAATGAATGCCTCGCCGGCAAGTTCCTCAAGGGACTGGTGAAGTTGTCCGCCGCCGGACAGAAGGTTCGCGAAAACAGCATCCACGGCGTGCGTCGGCATGCCGCCTCCGCGGGCGAAGTCTTTGCGGATATCGCGGCGGAAGTGGGCGACGCGCACTTCTGCGGCCTGGAATTCACGCTGCTGCAATTCGCCGCCGATCGTGCCGCGCAGTTGACCTATAAGGAGAAGTTCACGAACGGCAACCCCGTGCGTGTCTTCCCGTTCGTCGTGATGCCGATCCCGCTGCCGCTGGCGTGATGTGTGTACGCCTGTCAAAAATTTGAAGCCCACCCTTTCTTAAGGGTGGGTCTTTTCATTGATTCGCACCCGAAAGAGACCCAGCCTTAAGAAAGGCTGGGCTTCCGCGCTGATTCACAGCACGCCGTACTTGGCGAAGGCGTCGACCGCTTTCATACCGTTGCGGATCGCATCGCGGACTTCGTTCTCCGCGTGGACTTTCTCCCACGCGCGCTGAATCGCTTCTTTCTCGACCGCTTGCGGAACGACGACGACGCCGTCTTCGTCGGCGAAGACCAGATCGCCCGGCGCAAAGGTGACGCCATCGATATCGACAGTGATATCGGCGTCCACAACGCGCTGCCGGTTGAGACTGTCGTACACACACGTCCCACGGGCATAGACCGGGAAATTCATCGGACGGATTTTGTCCACATCGCGGATGGCTCCGTCGATGATCGCGCCGACGCAGCCGGAATTCTTCGCCGCCGTGGTGAGCAGTTCGCCCCAGATGCCGGACCGCATCGACCCGCCCGCAGCGGCAATGAGCACATCGTCGGGGCGACACGCATCGACCGCCTGCAGTTCCAGTTCATACGGCCGCGGATCGACGTGGGCCATGTCGACCCACAATGTGGTTTTACAGCGACCGACCAGCAACCCGCCGCCGGTCCAGGGTCGCAACGGCAGCCGCGGCGATTGATGCGGATATCCGAGACCGTCCAGCGCGTCGCTCACCACCGCGGAATAGAGCTCCGCCCGCATCATCGCCAAAGTGATTTCCGGCACCGACATTCCCTTCCGACGTAGGGTCCGCTGTGCGGACCATCTTTCGCGAGGACTGGTCCGCACAGCGGACCCTACGATTCTGCCAACCGGCGGCATAGAATCCAATGATCGTGCCAGTTCAAGATTTCCGGGGAGTGTACGACATGTGGCAAGTGTGGGGATGCGCAGCGACGTGGATCGGTCTTCTGTTGGCGACGACAACGTTCGCCGCGGACGCTGTGACCGATGCCAAGGATCGTTTGCGGGATAACGTCAAATACCTCTCCAGCGATGATCTCGAAGGCCGCGGCGTCGGCACGCAGGGGCTCACCACCGCTGGCGAATTCGTTCGCAGCGAGTTCCAGAAACTCGGTCTCGCCGTCGATCGCGTGAACGGTAATGCCTATCAGAAGTTCGACCTGATCACCGCCGCGAAACTCGGCGAGAAAAACTCACTGCAGCTGATCGGCCCGGATGGGAAGACGATCGAGCTCGAACTGGGGAAAGACTGCGAAGTCTGTTCGTTTGCCGGGACGGGAGAGTTCGAGGGCGAAGTCGTTTTCGCAGGCTACGGCATCGAAGACGGAGAATCGAAGTACAACGACTTCGACGGCATCGATGTCACCGGCAAGGTGGTGATCCTGATGCGCCGCAACCCGCAGCAGGGAAATCCCAAGGGGGCGTTCTCCGGTCATGGCACGTCGCGCCACGCCGAACTGCGGACGAAACTGATCCACGCGAACCAGCACAAAGCCGCCGCCGTGCTGTTCGTCAATGATCCCTACAGTGTGAAGCAAAAGGCCGACAGCCGTGACAAAGGTCTGGCCAAAGCGACGGGAGAGATCGCCGACCTGACCGCGGCCTATCTGGACCTTCCCGAGACCGAGGCCGACAAACGCAGCGCGGCGAAAGAGAAACTTACGGCGGCCATCACCAAGTGGAAGACTCAAAAGGAAGCCGCCGGAAAGACGCCCGACGATGAACTGCTCAAGTTCGGTTACGCCGGGTATGGGGACGAGAAACCGATCGCCCCGGCGTTTCATGTGACCCAGGCCCAGATTGATGCGATGTTGAAGTCCGGGTTGAAGACGAGCCTCGCGGACCTGGAAGCGGAGATCGACGCCGGGTTCAAACCGAAGTCGCAGGCGGTGACCGGGTGGAAAGCCAAAGGCGCGGCGACCGTCGTGCGCGTCCGCAGCGATGTCGCCAATGTGATTGGCATCCTCGATGGCGAAGGCCCCAAAGCGGACGAGACGATTGTGATCGGGGCCCACTACGATCACGTCGGACGCGGCGGCGCGAATTCGTTGTCGCCGGGCTCCAGCGATATTCATAACGGCGCGGATGACAACGCCTCGGGCACGGTCGCGCTGCTGGAACTGGCGCGGCGGTTGTCTTCGCGCGAGAAGAAGCTGCCCCGCCGGTTGATGTTTATCGCCTTCACCGCTGAAGAACTCGGACTGCTCGGCTCCGCGAAGTATGTGAAGGAACCGGTGGTACCGCTGGAGCAGACCATCGCCATGTTCAATATGGACATGGTCGGCCGCTTGCAGGAGGACAAACTGACGATCTTCGGCAGCGGCACCAGTACGCGATGGGAGTCGGAACTGAAGTCGCTCAATGAGCAGTCGGGCTTCAAGCTCACCTTCAAGCCGGAAGGCTTCGGTCCGAGCGATCACTCGTCGTTCTATGGCAAGAAAATCCCGGTGCTGCATTTCTTCACGAACAATCACCCGGATTACCACCGCCCCACAGATGATTGGGAGAAACTGAACATTGAGGGCATCGAGCGCGTGGTCACGATGCTCGAGAAGCTCATCGTGATGACTGCGGAGAATCCCGAGCGACCGAATTACATCGAAGTGAAGCAGGCCCCGAACGCCCAGCGCGGCGGCAACCGCCCGTACTTCGGCACGATTCCCGATTTCGCCAGCGAAGGCGAAGGCTACGGCATCTCCGGCGCGGCGGCAGGCAGCCCGGCGGAGAAGGGTGGCCTCAAAGGGGGCGACCGCATCATTGCCCTGGGTGAGAACAAAGTCACCGGTCTGGATGATTTCGATCTCGCGCTGCGGAAGTTCAAACCGGGCGAAGAGATCTCCGTCACCGTGACTCGCGACGGCAAACCGGTGGTGTTGAAGGTGACCCTCGAACCCCCCCGCTGAGGTTGCGCGTTCCTTTCGGAGCGCGACGGTCTACAATAAAGGCATGAACTCTTCACTGCCCGTGTTGTCAGCCCTGGATACGTCTCCCGCGCCGCCCACGGTGCCGGGTGATGCGGCGACGGTCGACCTGCCGGTTACCGGGATGACGTGCGCCGGGTGTGCCGCGCGGATTGAGAACACGCTGCGCGCGCAGCCGGGTGTTGCGACGGCGTCGGTGAACTTTGCGACGTCCCGAGCCACGGTGGCGTATGACTCGCAGCGCACGACTCCGGCGCGGTTAGGCGACGCGGTCACGGCGATCGGTTACGGCGTCGTAGTGCCCCAAGCCGATGCGGCCGAGGATGTTGATGTTCAGCAAGCCAAAGCCGAAGACGCTGCTCATGCTGATCTTCAACGGCGGTTGATTGTCGCCGCGGTCGCGACCGTTCCCGTGTTGATCATCGCGATGTCGCACGGTGCGATTGCGTGGTTCGCCACGCCCGCAGCGGCGTGGATTCAACTGGCGCTCACCGTGCCGGTGTTGCTCTATTCCGGAGCGCCGATTTTTCGAGCGGCGTGGTCCGCGGTGAAGCACGGCGGATCGGACATGAACGTCCTGGTCGCCATCGGGACCCTTGTGACGTTTATCGACTCTGCGATCCGCCTGACGTGGTCTAATGTTGCTGCAACGGGACACTCCGGCCACGGCGTCCCGGTGTACTTCGAAGCCGCCGCGACGATTATCACGCTCGTGCTGCTGGGGCGCTGGCTCGAAGCCGGAGCAAAGCATCGGGCCGGGGCGGCGATCCGGCGCCTACTGGGACTGCAACCGAAGACCGCGCCGGTGTTGCGGGATGGACGCGAGGTCGAAGTCCCCGTTGCTGAGCTGGTTGTCGGTGATGTGATCGTCGTCCGCCCGGGGATGCGGTTGCCGGTGGACGGCGTCGTCGTGCAGGGGCAATCGTCGTGTGACGAGGCGCTGCTGACGGGGGAAAGCGTACCCGCCACGAAAACCGTCGGGGATCCGGTGTTCGCCGGGACGGTGAACGGAACCGGCCTGCTGCACTTTCGCGCAACGCAGGTCGGCCGTGCGACGGTGCTGCAACACATCGTGCAACAGGTGCGCGAGGCGCAGGGATCGAAGGCCCCGGTCGCGCGATTGGCCGATCGGGTCGCCGCCGTCTTCACGCCCTTCGTGATCGGGCTCGCGATTGTGACCGCTCTCGCGTGGCTGATCTTCGGTCCGGTGGAAACCCGTGCGGCGCTGGCGATCGAAACCTTCGTCGCCGTGCTGATCGTGGCGTGCCCGTGTGCGCTTGGCCTCGCGACGCCCACGGCGATTCTTGTCGGAACCGGCCGCGCGGCAGAACTCGGCGTGCTGATCAAATCGGGAGCGGCGCTGGAACAGCTCGCGTCGCTGACTACGATTCTGTTCGACAAAACCGGTACGCTCACCGTCGGTCGCCCTGCCGTGATGGATGTCCGACCGGACGGGAAAACGACGGGTGAGCAACTGCTGCGCTATGCGGCTTCGCTCGAACAAGGGAGCGAACATCCGCTCGCGAAAGCGATTGTCCACCACGCGGAGCAGCAGGGGGTCGCGCTGGCCCCCGTCGAGCAGTTTCAATCCGCAACCGGCATGGGAATCTCCGGCGTCATTGACGGCCGCCGGATTCACGTCGGACAGGCAGCCTTTCTGAGAACGTCGGGTGTCGATCTTCCCTCAACCGCATCTGTGACGCAGCACACCACGGTGTTCGTCGCGGTCGATGGTCAGTACGCGGGTGCGATTGTCATGGCGGACGCCGTGCGGCCGGAAGCGTCCGCGGTCATGACCGAGCTGAAATCCCGCGGCGTGAATGTGGCGATGATCACCGGGGATCAACCGGAAGCCGCACACCATATCGCGGAACAGGTTGGCATCACCGACGTGCGGGCGCGGGTGTTGCCGGGAGAGAAGTCGGCCGAAGTCCGCCGGCGACAGGCGCAGGGAGAACGTGTCGGGATGATCGGCGACGGCATCAACGACGCCCCGGCTCTCGCCAGCGCCGATGTCGGCATTGCGATGAGCGCGGGAGCGGACATCGCGCTCGCCGCGGCGGATGTCACCTTGATGGGCGGGCGTCTGGACCGATTGCCGACGGCGCTGCGATTGTCGCGCGCAACGATGCGGATCATCCATCAGAATCTGTGGTGGGCATTCGGTTACAACATCCTGATGCTGCCCCTGGCGGCGGGCGTCTTCGCGCCGTTCACCGGCTGGTTTCTCTCACCGATGATCGCCAGCGCCGCGATGGCGTGCTCCAGCGTTTCGGTCGTGCTGAACAGCCTGCGGCTGCGGCGGGAATAGCGCGAAATCATCGGCTGGGTGGCGGGGGCGCACCGCAGGAAGCCCCTCGGAAAGATGTACTTACGATTCAGGGGCTTCCGCTGGCGCGGTGCGCCCCTGCCACCCGAATCGTCCCACGAGCGAAAGTCTGCGTCGACTTTGCGGGAAAGTGGCGATTTTCCGTCGCTGCGACCGGCAGAATCGATTTCTTCGATTGCAGCGATCGCGGCCGGCGGTCCGACATCGAATCCGGGGGTCGGTTCCGCACGGGAATGCGGAGGCGTCTCCCTTGGGGAGTGGACGATGCGACGGATGCGCCCGGCCGACTGGTGGATCACGACGGCGGCAGTTTCTGCCGTTGGACTGGGCCTGCTGATCACGCCCCCTCCCACGATGGCGCAGATGGCGCGGCCGTCGATGAACGCCTCGCCGGGGTTCGCGCGGACCGTTCAACATCTGATGGACCAGGCCCGCAAAGAAGCGGCGGCGGGAAACCTGGAAGCCGCTTTGCAGACCGCATTGCGGGCCCGGAAGATCGCGGAAGCCGCCGGCAGTTCGCTGGGAGCATCGCCCGATTGCTCCCCGGCTGCCGCGGACAAGTTATACCGCGAACTGCTGGACCAACGCCCGGTCGCTCTGCCATCGCGGACGCCCGTCACGCAGATGCCTTCGGCACCGCCGCCGCAAGCTCCGATCGTGGCGGCACCGACGCGTGAGACCAAGCCAGCGGACGCGGCTCTCTGGCGACCGAAGACCGCGCCCGTGAAGACCGCGGCGGTCGATGAGGCCGATGTCAGCCGCTCGGAAAGCCCGGCGGCGAAACCGGTCGTGCTCAAACGGTCGCTGGTGCCGGATGTGCCGGTGGCGACCAAGCTCGAACTGATGTCGTCGCTCAGCATCGTCGGGGGCGATCGTGTCCGCAGCGAGTCCGAACCGCGGCAGGTCATTCCGCTTGAGGACGTGGCTCCCACAACTACCGCAGCTGATCTCCCCGAATGGGCGCAGTTGCCGAAGCCGCAGACGATCCCGGAAGTCACGACCGAGTCGCCGCAAGTGGTCACCGCTGTCAACGAAACCGTCGTGATTCCACAACCGCAGCGCGGGGAACGGGCGGAGTGGAGCAGCATTGGTGCGGTGGCCCCGCGGCAGCGGCTCGCTCGTGCCGACAGTCTGCGTGGTGACGGCTGGCGATCTCCGAGCGAATCGTCATCAGCCGCGGTAACGCCCGCCAGCGGCACCATGACCGAACGTCCGGAAGCGATGATGGCGGCCTTGGCCTATCGACGTGGCGCGGTTTCCTCGGCTGACGCTCCGGCTGTGAAAGAACCGGTTGTACCACCGCCGCCCCTAGAACTCGATGAGGTCGATGTCTCGTTACGTTCGCCCAGCGTGTGGATTCGCGAGACCACGCCGGTCCTCGCGCCCGCTGCGCCGCCGGTCGAAAAACCCGCGACGAGCTGGCGTTCCTTCACCCAATGGACGAAGCACCGCGGCTGGAGCGGAACCTCGGCGGCCGCGGGATTGGCAGCAGCCTTGCTCGCCTGCCTGGCATGCGTGATCGCCATCATCCCCCGGCGCAGCGTGCGCGATTAGCTCGAACGAATCACGGTTCAGGTGATGCCGGCGCGGGCGGATGCGGATAATACCGCAACCGGATTGTTTCCGGTTCGAGGCGAACTTCAACCAGCCCGCGATCGACATCGGACTGGAACGTCGCGAACCCCAGCAAATTCGCTCCCTCGCGCTGCAGGACCTCAGCACCGGTCTGTTTATCCAGCAGACGGATGACGCTGTTGGTAAAGCCGTTGGCAATCTGATGCGGCGTGCCCAACCGGTAGGCGTGAAGCAGGACCGGTGCAGTCCGCGGCTGATCGAGCAGCCACGGTGCGCGTGTCAGTGTCTGTTGCCAGCGTGTCGCGAAGGTCCGCCGGTCGATCGCGAGCAGTGGGCCGTCGACCACCGGCGTTCGATGGCTCGTGAGATTGTTCGCCGGTTGCAACGCCGCCGGACGCGACAGCCGGTTCGACAAAACGACGTACCACGTGTCCGCATCGCGCGAAACAAGGGCCCGCTCCAACTGTGGCATCGCGGGGAATGTCACCGGTTCAGCCAGCTGGCGACCGTCATCCACGCTGAGAAACTGCAGCTTCCCTGATGGTTCTGCGACAGCAATCACCTTGTCATCCAGCACGACCGGCGTGGCACCAGCCGGTGCGTCATGCGACCAGATGACGCGGCCGGTGGCGACATCCTCACAGCGGAGTTGCCAACCTCCGGTCTGCGGAAGGATCTGATAAGCCCGCGTTTCCTGTAATAGAACAAGCCGATCGGGATGACCATCCCACACCCGTGTTTCCAGCAATTGGCCATCGATCGCCCGCAGGACATCGACCGACTTACGGCGCGGACTCAAGACCAGCACGTGCTGTTCGTCACCGAAGCTGCGGGCATCGAACGGCAGATCGAACCGCTCCCACCGCTTGCGTCCCGTAAAGGTGTCGAGACTGACGAGCTTCCCTTTTTCGTGATAACACACGAAACCGGCGCGGACCGGTCCGACCTGTGCGAGCGTCCGGCCGAACGCACTCACCAGCCGGACATCTTCTTCACGGACGCCGGGGATCATCGGCAGATTCTCCGAGCGCGCATGATCCGCGAGCACCATCGAGCCCGCGAGCATGTCCACCGTCCACAGAATCCGGGCCACGGGTTCATCGCGCTCATCGAACGGCGCAATCGCGAAGAGTTCCGAGCCGACACGCAACAGCAGCACGCGGCCGCGTCCCCACCCCATCAGCAACTGCGGCACGAACCGCAGATTGCTGGATGACTTCGTCAGCGGCAAGTCCCAGCTCCGCCGATGTTCGCCACTGGTGAACAACACCTTGCGGTTCTGCCGATCGACAGAGACATCCAGATCGCGGAAGAAGTCCGAAGTATCGAGATCCAGCGGCACGCGCAACTGGTGCACGTCGTGATTGCGTTCGTGCTGCGATTCAATCAACGGGGGATTCACCGGCCAGACCGCGCGTGGCGGAAGCGTGAGCGTCAACGACGGATCGACGGTGACTCCGTCCTGCAGCCGCTTTGCGTGCTCGATGGAAGCCGCTGCGGCCCGTGGGAAACCAGCGTCGGCCTGTTCCCGCGCGAGACGCAACCAGAGG
>DASRYX010000047.1:0-2409 GCA_035686985.1 Planctomycetaceae bacterium
GGAATCGTCCGCACGGCGAGCGCGAGAAACACGAGGCTGACGACCATCGCGAGGATGGTGAACACACTCGGCCAGAAGCGGGTAAACCCGCCGGAGAATTTGAGTCCGAGCGCCCACGCGATCTCGAACGCCGCCGCAATCAGCAGTTGAACCCATGCCATAACGCACCTCAGGCGTTGGTGGAAGGGTCGTCCCTACCGAAACAGAAAACCGCGGGGTCGTCCCCACGTGCTGGAGTCATCGCATTCTAGACAGGTGACTCCGTGAGACAACTCCCTTGGTGTCCCGGATTCACTGCTTGTACCGCCGCTTGGTCAGAATGACCTGGTTCCCCGCGCTGTTGTATTCCACCTCGTCCATGAACGCCCGCATCAGCATCACGCCGCGGCCGCTGGGGCGATCGAGATTCTCGAGGTCTGTCGGATCGGGCAACGCCGAGGGATTGAAGCCGTGACCTTCATCCCGAATGGCAATCGTGGCGATGATCGGCGACAACGAGAAGTCAAGGTGGATCCGCCGCTGCGAATACGGCGGCTCGGAAGACCGGCGTTCCGCGAGGGCGTAGAACTCGGCGTAATCGTCGTCCTTCAGATCCGAGCTGATTTCCAGATTGCCGTGGTAATACGCGTTGAGCAGCGCCTCTTCAAGAGCTGTGCCGATGCGCAACCGGTCGGTTTTTTCCAGGTCCCACGCTTCGCCGAGTTCGCGCTGCACATGCCGCGAGAGCGCCATGACCATCGGGAGCTCGGTTTCGATGTGGTAAATCTCGCGGCGCTGTTCGAGACGGTTCATCAGCGCCGCCTGCGACCGTTCATCGCCGGCGGCGGTCAACACGCGGCGGACAGTGGACACCAACTCGGCGGCGAGCGCCCGCTTCGGAACATAACTCGCCGCACCGGCCCGCAGCGCTTCCACCGCGAGTTCTTCACTCCCTTGCGCGGTCATTAACACGACGGGGATTTGCGGGAACTGTTGCCGCAGCGCGGTGACCAGTTCCAGGCCGTTCATGTGCGGCATCTGCATGTCGGTGATGACAAGATCCGGCAAATATTCGACGACGGCCGCCAGGGCTTCCGCACCATCGGTCGCGGCATGAATCGTCCAGTCCGACGATTTTTCCAGGATGCCGGAGACCAGGCGTCGATCCATCGGGGAATCGTCGGCAATCAACACCGTAGTCATACTGCGCTCCGCGGAGGCGTCGGCATCGCGAGTGAGCCGCCAAACTGACGACCTTGGTAACCACTGTAACTCATTCTTTCCACATTGGCGGGAACTCGCCACCGTGAACGCGGGGGAATCGCGAGTTTGTCGCCGTCGGGATGATCGGCCGGGCTGCGCGGGTGCACGAGGTCATAAAAACGCCCTTGAATTCCGCTGTCGGCTGCTGCACGATCTCCGGGTCCCGCGAATCACGGCCGCATCTTCCGGATGATTTCATGAAAGCTGTCGTCACGCTGATCGTGTTGACGGGAATGGTCACCACGCTGTTCGCGGCGGAACCGTCGCAGCCGAAATCGCGCACCGAACAGTCGCTCGAAGGCTGGACCATTCGGATTGATGACCGGTTGACGGCGGACGCGCCGGACGCAGCACTCGGGCAACGGGCGCTGAAGTTTCTCGAAGCGAAGCTGGTCGAAATCAAGGCGGTGGTGCCCGCGGGCAAAGTCGCGCTGCTGCAGCGCGTGCCAATCATTCTCGATCTGGAATGCGGCAAGCTGCGGTCGATGCAGTATCACCCGAGCGCGGGCTGGCTGAAAGACAACGGCTTTCCCGAAGAGCTCGCCAAGTGCGTCCATCTCCCCCGCGCCGCGGATGTCGCCACCAGGCGGAACATCAACGAACAGCCGTGGGTGATCCTGCATGAACTGGCGCACGCCTTTCACGATCAGCACCTCAGCTTCGAACATCCGGAGATCAAAGCCGCGCAGGAAGCCTACAAGGCCAGCGGTCGCGGTGACGCCACCCTGCTCTACAACGGCAAAAAGGTGAAGCACTACGCACTGACCAATCAGATGGAATTTTTTGCGGAGATGACCGAAGCCTACTTCGGCATGAACGACTTCTACCCGTTCAACCGCGCCGAACTGCAGGACGCAGAGCCGGAGATTTTCCAGCTGCTGCACAGCATCTGGTCGGATGAAAAATCGCCGTAACGTTTAGCCGCGACGCGCCAGCGGAGCGCTCATCGCGCGTGCCCGATACGCACAGCGCTCCCCTGCGGGTCGCGGCTAAACGGCGCTCGCCTTGACCATTTGTGCAGTTTTTGACAGAGTCCCCGGGGTATGAACGGGTCAGTCAGCGATTACTCTTGCTCGGAGGCAACCGCGATGAAACGGTGGATGGTCATTCTCGCGCTGATGGTGTGCGGAGTCCGGCCGGTCTGTGGAACCGCGCAAGACGCCCTCG
>DASRYX010000048.1:0-2554 GCA_035686985.1 Planctomycetaceae bacterium
TTTCACAAAGATCGGGCACGCACTCAACGTCGACCGCGGACGCACCCAGTTGTTCCAGTACGCCCTGCTTCACGTCCTTTGGCAAGACCTGAGCGAAGGCACAATGGCAATAGACAATCCGCGGCGATGTTCCGGCGAGTACAGTCATAGACAGTCACTATAGCAGCGAGGTCCGACAAAGTCAGTTACACGAGACGGTGCGTAGGTACAGGACGTCCCGGTCGAAAGGCCTCTTCATGCGTGATGGCAAACTGAACGCCCATGCCTGTTGCGATGGAGCTTAACGCATTTTTCACAAGCGGTTGCAATACTTCGGGCGCACCCTCGGCACGGAGATTCACGATCAACTCGCCGTCGCTGAGCGGTTCCGCGAGATGATGTGACAGTTCAAACGCACTCTGACTCCGGACGGCATTGCCGACCGCGAGATCATTTCCGGAATCCGGCGACAGCGTCATTTTCAAATGCGCGATTTCCAGCTGGTGCTCGCCCAATTGTGCCCGAAGCGCATCCCCCAATTGCTGAACCAGCGAGTTTCCATCGAACTCCGAACCGGATAACGTCGCCGAGAGATTTAACCATCCCAGCAACGCCTCGCCCTCGGCGTAGAGATCATAATCGACTTGCATCGGCTCATTCGCGCTGGTTTCCTGGTCGCAGATGCATTCCAGCCACGGATCAAGCCCGGCTCCCGTCCGTGCTGAGACGCGCAAAACTTTCGCCTGGGGAAAGCGCTCTTCGAGGGCACGCTGTAAAGCAGCTTGTGAAGCCTCCGTGACCAGGTCGCATTTGTTGATCACGATCAACTCGGCTTCTTCGAGCTGCTTTTCGTAGATGTACAGCACTTTTGGTGAAAATGTCTTGCCGGTTTCGAGGCCCAGAACCCGCGCTGCTCGCAGGGGATCCACAACCACGCTGAGCGGGGCAATTGTGTAGTTGTCGCCGTACATCCGCCGGAGCGGGAACGCCACGGTGGCCTGCAGGTCGGTACAACTTCCCACGGGTTCCGTGATAAAGACATCCGGAGCGTTGGCCGCGGTCAGTTTGTCGGCCGCTTCCACCAGCGTGTTGAACCGGCAGCAGAAGCAACCGCCGGTGATTTCTTCGGTGTTGAAACCAGCGGACTGCAACAACGCCGTGTCGACGAGACCGGAACTCTGATCATTCGTAATCAGACCGACACGCTGCCCCTGATCCCGCAGTCGCTTCGCCAGTTGCAAAATCGCAGTGGTCTTCCCCGCGCCGAGAAAGCCGCCAATCATCACGTAACGCGGTTTCAGCATGACTTGTCCTGTTGCTGTTGTCGAAGCATCTGATCAATCGTGGCGTCGAGCAGGCCAATGTACTCATGCACGTCGAGCGCCGCCGGGCGTTCCCCCTGCACGCTGTAAAGCCAGCCGTTGCTGTAGGGCTCCCGTTCGAGCAGCATCGGTTCTGTGTCCAGCCGCGGATTGGCACCGGCAAAGCGGCCGTTGGCCACGCAGTAGATATCGGAGACCGCCTTGAAGCCTTCAATCGTACCGATGGGCTGCCCGACCTCGACCGGGTCACCGACGGCGACCGAAAACTGCATCTCGACGAAATCGCCTAACATCCGTGTCGCAAATTTCGTCATGCCGATCCGCAATTCCCCAGTCGCCATCTCGGCCAGCCAGTAATGCGCCTGTGAATAAAGCCGATCAACCGGAAGCCGCGTGCTGAAGCGGGCCCGCTTGTACGGAATCGGCGGCGGCGGTTCGGCAGGATCGGGCATTCCGGGGTTCTCTCTCTCGCTGCGACATCTCAGTTGAGCCGAACGCGCCCTGTTTTTCAAACACGCGAGAAACGGGGGATCAGCACCGTGGACGCTGCGGCGAATTCCGGCGGGCTATTTCGCCGAAACGATTTTCTGCAGCACGAGCCACTCGGACGCGGGATCGACCCATTTGTGGATCGCGGTTCCGTTAACGGGCCGGAGTCCGTAACCGTGTCCGCCCGCCTGATAGATATGCATTTCCGCCGGGACTTTCAGTTCTTTCAGCCGCGCATAGAACCACACCGGGCCGAGGGATGTCGAACCGTCATCGTGCGTGTGGATAATGAACGTCGGCGGGGTTTGAGCGGTGATCGGGAACTCGACCGACAATTGCTGCGTCTTCTCGTCGAGCAGCTGCCAGGGATAAATCAGCAGCGCAAAATCAGGCCGGCAGGATCCGTTGTCGGCGGCATCCACCGGCGGGTAAGACCGGTTGGCATAGCGCGTCGCGGTCAACGCCGCGAGGTTTCCCCCGGCGGAAAACCCCATGATGCCGATGCGTTGCGTGTCGTATTTCTGCTCCGCGGCCTGCGCACGAAGCAGGCTCATCGCCCGCTGTGCATCCTGCAACGGGCGCTTCCACATCGGCGTGCTCATGTCCTTGGTGCGGTATCGCA
This sequence comes from Planctomycetaceae bacterium, assembly GCA_035686985.1. GTDB lineage: Bacteria > Planctomycetota > Planctomycetia > Planctomycetales > Planctomycetaceae > DSVQ01. Next base: position 2,413 of record DASRYX010000048.1, read on the forward strand.
GCACCGCCGCCGTGACGCCTTGGGCGTTCAGCCACTCTGCGGCTTCGGAGCCTTCCTTATCCACGACGACGTAGTTGTACCCGCCGCCAGGACAGATCAGCACGACGGCCCCGTTCTTCTTTTCCGCGGGCGGGTCATAGAA
>DASRYX010000049.1:0-13222 GCA_035686985.1 Planctomycetaceae bacterium
GCCGCGGGTGGTTGCCGAGAGCTGGGCCTGTGGTCCCCGCTGCGTTTCGGTTGCCTCGAACTGCACGCGGTGGGCCTGCTGCCGGTAGTACTCCAGTTGCTGCTCACCGACCCAGGAGACTTCCTCATGCAGGCCGATGCCGACGCAACCGGCGGCGAAAAACGCCACGCTGATTGCGCAGATCAAGGCCAACGGTTGCCGGACCGCAGTCATGGCGTTGCCGAAAGGAAGTCGAATTGAATTGTGGCAATTTCTGCCGGGGGAGAAACGGCGATGTATCGGAAGTGCGTGAGCGTGTCGAGAGGGATCCGGCAAAATATGCCGAACACATCGGAGAACGAGGGAAAGAACTCCGGCGACAAAATGCGAAAGCCCGGCGGTTTAGAAAACCGCCGGGCTTCGCTGATCATCGCCTGAAGAGCCGTAACGCTCTTCTCAACAGGTTATTTCTTCTTGAACCAGCTGAGGAACGGCACCGACTTCGGCTTCGCAGCCGGCTCGGCAACCGTCGTCGCCGGGGCGTCATCGGAGACCGCGAACGCCTGCTGCGCCACGATGCCCGATTCCGTCACCGCGGTACGACTGGCCGTCGGAGTTGAGGTCCGCGGCACAGTTCCCGTGGAGTTCACGAAGATCTGCACATTGCCCGTCGTCGACAACGCCGGATTCGCGCTGTCGGTCACGCGGACTCCGAGGTTGTACTGCGTGTTGAACGACACGCTGAGGGCATAGTTGACGGTAATCACCCCGGTCGGCGGATTGATCTTGAAGACGTTGTTGAACACTCCGTTGCCGCTGACGATCGCAAACGTCTTCGTCTGGCCGGCATCCGGGTCGGTGGCCTGAACCGTTCCGACCACGGTGTTGACCGGAGACCGCGTGGCGACCGCCATCTGCTGCGCCGGAACGACCGGTGCTTCATTCACGTCTCGCAGGAACACGGTCACCGTTGCCGAACCTGCCCGTGCCGGATTGCCGTTGTCGGTCGCCGTCACGATGAGGTTGAACGTTGGGTTCGTCTCGAAGTTGAGCGCCGCACGGTTCGCGACCGACAGTACGCCGGTCGCACTGATGGCGAACGCCCCGTTCACGTTGCCGCCGGTGATCGAGAACGTCCGGGTCTGGCCGGGGTCCTGATCGGTCGCGGTGACGGTGCCGATGAACGCGCCGTTGGCACTGTTCTCGTTGATCGAGAAGGCCTTGGGAGCGACCACCGGGGCATCGTTCGCGTTCGTCACGGTCACCAGCATCGCCGACGTCGCCGACAGGTTGCCCGGGTCGGTGGCCCGAACCGTCAGGTTGAAGCTGTTCGGTCCGGTTTCGAAATCGAGCGCCGCTGGATTGTTCACCACGATGCGGCCCTGGCTGTCAACCGAGAACGCATTGTTGGTATTGCCGCTGATGATCGTGTACGTCAGCGGTTGTCCATCCGGATCGATTGCTCCGTTCTGACCCGCGACCGTCCCCGCCGGACTGTTTTCCGGGAGCGTGAACGTCGGGTTGTTGACGACGAACTTCGGTGCCTCATTCACGTTGGTGAGGTTGACCGTGATCACCGCGGTGCGGACCTGAGCCGGCAATCCGTTGTCGGTCACGCGGACCGTCAACTGGAACTGCGGACGGACTTCGAAGTCGAGCGCCGACGGCGTATTGACGGTCAACGCCCCGGTGCTGCTGTTGATCGTAAACGCGTTCAGCGTGTTCCCGCCGATAATCGCATAGGTGATCGACTGGCCCGGATCGGCTTCCGTCGCAATTACATTCCCCACCAGCACGCCTGCCGAAGCGTTTTCCGCCACGGTGAAGGTTTGCGGCAGGATCGTCGGGGGATCGTTCACATTCAGCAGCGTGACCGTCACCACACCGGTTCCTGTCGCTGCGGGTGTGCCGTTATCGGTGACCGACACAGTCAGGTTGAAGACCGGTGTGGTTTCGAAGTCGATCGCCGCGGAATTGTTGACCCGGATTTCGCCGGTCGCCGCGTTGATGACGAAGGCACCGCCGGTGTTTCCGGCCGTGATCGCGTAGGTGCGCGTCTGGCCGGCATCGCCGTCGGTCGAGGTGACCGTGCCGACGACCGTTCCCACGGTGCTGTGTTCCAGCAGCGAGAACGATTGCGGGGGCACCGTCGGGGCATCGTTCAGGTTCGTCAGATTGACGACCAGATTTGCGGTCGACGACAGCGAAGGCGTGCCGTTGTCAGTGACGCGGATCGTCAGGTTGAACTGCGGGTTGACCTCGAAATCGAGGGCTGCCGCATTGCTGACGGTGATGAGACCGGTCGACGCATCAATCACGAACGCGTTGCTCGTGTTGCCGCCGATGATTGCATAGGTCAGCGTCTGGCCGGCGTCCTGATCACGGGCCACGATCTTGTAATCGAGGACCAGCGAACCCGCGGCACGGTTTTCCGGGATCGTCACCGAGGCGTTGTACAGCAGCGGCGCGTCATTGGCATTAGTGAGCACCACGCGAATAGTGGCCACCGCTGACAGGTTCGGGCTGCCGCTATCCGTCACCGTGACCTGCAGGTCGTACGGCGGTTCGTTTTCCCAGTCGAGCCCGGCCGAATTCGCGACGGTGATCACGCCGGTGGTGGCATTGATGGCGAACGTGCCGCCCCGATTGCCGCCGGTGATCGCGTAGCTGAGGGCCTGGGCTTCCGGATCGGTCGCCCCGGCGTTCGTCACGACGGTTCCGACCGCGCTGTTTTCCACCAACGTGACGGTCTTGTTGCCGATGACCGGCGGATCATTCACGTTGCCGACGTTGACCCGCAGGTTGGCCGTCGACGACCGCACCGGAGTGCCGTTGTCGGTGACCTGGATCGTCAGATCGAACGACGGATTCGTTTCCGCGTCGACCGCGGCCGGGTTGACCACGGTGATCAGGCCGGTGCTCGCATCGATCGCGAACGCGCCGGCCGTATTCCCCGCGACAATCGCATAGGTCAGCGTCTGGGCAGGCTGATCACGATCGGAGGCGACAACCTTGTAGTCGAGCACCAGGGCTCCGAGCGCCGGGTTTTCGGCAATCGTCACCGAGGCGTTGTAGACCAGCGGCGCGTCGTTCACGTCGGTCAGCTTGACCGTGATCGTCGCCTGACCCGTGCGAGCGGTATTATCGGTTGCCCGCACCACGAGGTTGTACGGCGGCTCATTTTCGAAGTCGAGACCGGCCGAATTCGCGACAGTGATCTCGCCCGTGGTGGCGTTGATCGCGAACGTGTTGTTCCGGTTGCCGCTGACGATCGAGTAGGTCAGCGTGGCTCCGGCATCCTGATCGGTCGCCACCACCGTGTGCACCAGCGTGCCGACGGAGCTGTTTTCCGGCAGGGTGACCGTCGCGGCTGGGACGACGGGGTTTTCGCCCACGTCGGTCAGGTTGATCGTCACAAAGCCGTTCGCCGAGACCAGCACGGGCGTGCCGTTGTCGGTCGCAGTGACCGTGAGGACAAACTGCGGGTTCGTTTCGAAGTTCAGTGCGGCCGGATTCAAGACGGTGATTTCGCCGGTCGCCGCATTGATGGCGAAGGCTCCGCTGGCATTGCCCGCGGTGATCGCATAGGTCAGCATCTGCCCGGCGTCGACATCGGCCCCGACGACCGACCCGACAACCGTCCCCACCGCCGAGTTTTCCGCGAGCACAAACGTCGGACTGTTGACCGTCGGCTGCTCGTTCACTTCGGTGAGATTGATCGTGATCGTCGCATTGTCCGTCAACTGCGGATTGCTGTTATCAACGACCGTGACCTGCAGAGTGAACGTCGGGTTGGTCTCGAAGTTCACCAGCGACGTGTTCGCGACGGTGATGTTGCCAGCGGCATCCACGGCAAACGTGTTGCCGGTGTTGCCCGAGGTAATCTGGTAGGTGAAGGGCGCGGTTCCGCCCGCCAGGCCCAAGTTCCCCACCAGAGTGCCAGCGACCGAGTTCTCTGCGAGCAGGAAGGTCTGATCGTTGATGATTGGCGCGTTGGCATCAAGCACGTTGATGGTCACGATGCCCGTATCGAACAGACCGCCGACAACCGAGCTGGAGCCCTGGTTGTCTGAAACCTGAACGATCAGGTTGAACTGCGGGTTCTGCACGAAGTCAACCGCACCGGGGTTGGCGATCGAGACTTCCCCGGTGACCGAATTGATCGTGAAGGCACCGCCAGGATTGCCGCCAAGGATCGAGTAGGTCAGCGTCTGGCCGACATCCTGATCGGTGGCGACGACCGTCCCGACGATCGTACCCGGCAGGCGGTGTTCGACCACGCTGGGCAGCGTCTGATCGTTGATGACCGGCGTGTCATTGGCGTTGGTAACGTTCACCGTGACGTTGGCCAGCGTCGCACTGAAGGGTACCCCGGTATCTTTCACCTGCACGATCAGATCGTATGTCGATTTGCTCTCGAAGTTCAGAGAGCCGGGATTCGCCACCGTGATCTGACCGGACGAGGCGTTGATCGCGAACACGTTCCCCGGATTGCCCGAGATGATGCTGTAGATCTTGCCTTGCGGCACACCGTCGCCGTCATCCGGATCAGTCGCCGTGAGGGCCGCACCGACATTGGTACCGGCGATCGCATTTTCCGCAACGGTCCGTGTCGCCGCCGGGAGAACGATCTGTTCATTCACGTCATTGACGAACACCGTGACGACGGCAGTATTGAACAGCGCGTTCGGAGTCGTGTTGTCGGTCGCCTGGACGACGAACTGCCAGACGGTCTGGGCTTCGAAGTTCACCAGCGCGGGATTGGTGACGGTGATGTCGCCGTTGCTGTTGATCGCGAACGGCGTCCCGCTGGTGACGATCGCGTAGTTGGTGATCGTCTGCGAGGGACCGCTGGTGGTGGCGGTCACGTTGCCAACAAAGAAGTTGGCAGAGATCGCCGGGCTTTCGTTGATGGCAAACGTCGCGTCGTTAATCACCGGCGGAACGGTGTTCACCGGCACGACGTTGATCTGCACGGTGTTCACGTCGGACGACAACTGCAAGTCGCGGTCGATGATCCGAATGCCCAGCGTGAAACTCGGCTGCGTGTCCGCATCGAGCAGCGTATTGTTGGCCACGGTGATCACGCCCGTCGTCGGGTTGATCTGGAACGTGTTGTTCAGATTGCCGTTTGTGATTTCGTAGGTGAAGACGCGCGGCGGAACTTTGTCCGGATCGGTCGCACGGACCGCACCCAGCTGTGTTCCGACCGGGGCGCCTTCGGCGACATCGAACGCCTGATTGTCAGGGATGCTCGTCGGCTCGTTGACATCGGAGAGATTGATGTCCATCGCTGCGATGGTCGAGAGATTCGGATTGCCGCTGTCGGTGACCTGAATCAGCAGGCGATACGTGGGCTTGGTTTCCCAGTCGAGCGCCGAGGCATTCGCCACGGTGATTTCGCTGGTCGTGGGATTGATCGCAAACGCGCCGTTGGTGTTCCCGCCAGCAAGACCCGGGACGATGGAGTAGTTGAACGCCTTGATCGTTCCCGGCGACAGAATGTTTTCCAGCGACGTCACGTCGCCTGAGACCGCCGGTTCGTCGACCTTACCAATCACGGTGCCGTTCGGCGTGGTATTGCTGCTCGGCGAGTTTTCCGGAACGAAGAACGTCTTGTCAGTGACCTTCGGAGCCGACTCGCTCTGATCGGTGACCCGCACCGTCACATACTCATCATAAGACAGCGTTTGGGAGAACGGGTTGCGGACGTTCGTCCCCTGCAGGTTCTGAATGCTCAAATCCTGCGTGCGAATCAGCAGCGTAATATCCTGTGTACCGAAGAAGTTGTTCAGGAATTCAACGCCGGTAATCAATCCCGTCTGACCATCGCCCCGGCTACCAATGATGCTGGCATCGGAACCGTAAGAGACCGTCAGGCGGCCCAAGGTCGGCACGTCGCTGCTGATCGTGAACGAATCGGCTTGATTGATGATCCCGATCTGATCGGCATTCGTATTCGCGAGAGCGCCGCCGAACGTGACTTCCCAGCCATCCGTCGACGGGGCCGCCGGTGCCGAAAAGCCCGCGACGGTGACATTCCCGGCGCCGATGGTCGGCAGTGCGTTCAAGGCCGCTTCGATCGTTCCCGCAGTGGCACCGTAGCTCAAGGCCTGCGTGTAGGCCGTGACGCTCAGCGAGTTCACGTCGGTCTTGGACAACTGACCAATAAAGGTGATGACATACGGGCCGCCATCGCCGCCGGTCACGGTGACGTTGCCCGCTCCGATGGTGGAGAGGCGTTCGAGTTCCGATTGAATGCTCAACCGATACGTCAGCGGATCGTTCGGATCGGCGTTCGGGTTCGTGACCGCCGGCGCGTTGTATTGCAACCGCCGCGTGGTCTGGCCGTTGAACGTCAGCGTGAAGAACTTCGACGCGGCACCGGCACCGATGGTCAGCGTCTGCACTTCATCGACGGCAGCGGTCCCCTTCGTCGTTTCCGTCACGGGCAGCGTGCTGTTGTAGCTGAGCACGAACCGGCCGCTCCGCAAGGCGGTCGGCTTGGTGATGCGCTGAACTTCGTTGCCCGCTCCGCCCTGCGTCACGGTGCTGGTCGACGCCCGGAGAATTTCGTAACGGAGCGTGTTGTTGATGTTCCCATCGCCAGCCGAGTTCACACCGGAATCGAGCTGGCCCGAAACGTTCGCAATACCGCGGGACGTATTGGGATTGTTCGGATCGAGATTCGGATTCGAATTGTTCGGATCCTGGTTGATGGCCGTGAATGCGCTCACGACGCCGCCATTGCCCGTGAGCGGCGTCCCATTGACCGAGTTTTCCGGAACGGTGAACCGTTGGTCGTAGGGGATGAACGGAATGTCGTTCCGGTTCGACAGGTTGACGGTTACTGTCGCTGTCGTGGTCGTCGGAGTTGCGGCTCCAGCGTCGCGAGCCGTGACGGTCACGGTAAAGCTGGGCGTGTTTTCAAAGTTGATCGCGGCAAAGTTATTGACCGTCAGTTGCCCGGTGGCCGCATTAATTGCGAACGGGCTCTGGGCGTTGAAGCCCGGGATTGCGAACGTCAGCGCATCACCATCTGCGTCTGACGCGCTGACAGTGCCGACAACCGTTCCGTTGACCGTATTGTTCGCGTTAATGCCGGTCGCTTCGTCCTCGTAGACGGAGCCGCCGGGCAGCGCTTCGTTCACCCCGATGTTCTCGCCGAGACTGTTATTAACAATTTGACCACCCGGAATCACCGGGGCGGCCAGCAGGCTGCGGACTTCCAGCGGTTCGACGCGCATCGGGATGCGGCCGCGCGGGCGGCGTTCGCTTTTGATCTTCTTCGGGGACTCAGGAGCCAGTTGATCGCACACCTTCTGGAGCCAGTTGCGCGGCATGGATGCGAGCTTTCGTCGAATCAGGGTGTAACGGTAGTCTTGCCGGGGTGCTGGGAGTCATGAACCCAACAAAACCGGCGGAGCAGAAATGATCATCATTCCCGGAAATCTCCGCGTGAATTAACGAGTCTGAACACACGCGGTAGGCCGACGCAAGCGCAAAAATTCGCTCATTCGACAGATTTCAGTAATCAACCTTTTCGAATGGGTGTTTCGCGCGAGGGAAGTGCCTCGCCGGTGCGCTCCGATCTCAATTGCGTAAGATCATCTTCACCAAATGCCCTGCACTGCCGCAGCTCAACGCACATGGTCGAAGAATGCGTGCGGAATCCCTGGCTCGCGCTGCGGGCTGATCAGACGTGCGTTGCTAGGGGACGAGTTCGAGATAGGGATCGAGTCCTTGCCGTTTCGCGATTTTTTCGCGCTGGGCTTCTTCCTTGAGCATCGATTTACGGCTCTTTCGGGCGCGGCGTTCCATCTCGTTCTGCGTGCGACGGAAGACGCGGATCCATCGCCCGGGCAGTTCGGTCCGGCCCGTGGCGAGCGCGGCAGTCAACCAGCGGCGATGGCGCTCGGGCTTGGTCGCGCGAAAGAGTTCGTCTTCGAGGGATAACAGAAACTGATAGCCCCCGGGATCACCTTGCCGGGCACTGCGGCCGATCAGTTGCCGGTCGATTCGCAGCGAGCTGTGAATTTCCGTCGCAATGACGTGCAAACCACCGGCTTTGTGAACATCAGCATGCAGCTTGATGTCGGTTCCGCGGCCGGCCATGTTCGTAGCGATCGTGATGCGACCCGGCTGCCCGGCCTGTGAGACGATCGCCGCTTCCTCGGCGTGCATTCGTGCATTCAGAATCTGGTACGGCAGCCCTTTTGATGCAAGAACCTCGCTGAGCCGTTCCGAAGCTCCGACCGAGGGCGTGCCGATGAGGATCGCGCGGCCCTGTTCATGCAGAATGCGCGTCTGTTCCGCGACCGCTTCCCACTTCGCTTCGAGCGTCGTGAAGATCCGGATCGGAAGTCCTTTGCGGCGGCTTGGTCGATGCGTGGGAATGCGCGTAACCGACATGCGGTAGGTGCCGCGGAATTCGCCCGAGGCCGACACCGCGGTGCCGGTCATCCCGGCAAGGAACTGATAGCGGCGGAAGAACGTCTGGACGGTGATGCGGGCCGCTTCGCCGGTATCCGCGGTGACCTCGACGCCCGATTTGCATTCGACAGCCTGGTGCAGCCCTTCCTGCCACTTGCGGCCGGGCAACGTGCGACCGGTCGACTCGTCGACGATCATGACCTCACCGTCGGAAATCACGTAGTCACGATCCTGCTGATAGAGCAACTCTGCGCGCAGAGCGTTCTCGACTTTGCGGTAGAGCTTCTCACTGTCGAGACCGTTGCACACGGCCGGCTTCGGCCACATCATCAGCCGACGGCAACCGTCGATCGTGAGTTCCACCTGACGACGATCACGCGTGAGGATGTAATCCTCGTTCGGCCGCAGGTGGCCTACCATTTCACGACACCATTTCAGCTGCCCCACGGACGATTCCGTCGGCGGCAATTCGACGCCAATCACAAGCGGTGTGCCGGCATCATCGATGAGCACGCTGTCCGCTTCGTCGATCAGCGCGAAATACAAGCCGCGCTGCACGACACCTTCGCGGCGGGTCGCCTGCTGAAACACACGCGGGCGGGATTCGTCAGTTTCGCCGTCCTGATGGAGCCGGTCGCGGAGAAAGTCGAACCCGTATTCGCGGCTGGTGCCATACGTGAGATCGCAGGCGTACGCCCGCTGCCGTTCCTCGGGGGTGGATTCCGCCTGGATCACGCCGACGGACAGCCCCATTCGATGATAGATGCAGGACAGTTCGTCGGCGTCGCGCTGGGCGAGATAGTCGTTCACGGTGACGACGTGGCTGCCCTTGCCCCGCATCGCAAACAGGCAGGCCGGGAGCACGCCGGTGAGCGTCTTGCCTTCACCGGTCTGCATCTCGGCGAGGCCACCCTCGAAAAGCGCGATGGCGCCGATGATCTGCACGGGGTATTGCTCGATACCCATTTCACGGTAGGTAAACTCACGCACGAGGGCATAGGTCTCCGGCATGATCTGCGACAGCGGGGTCCCAGCTCGCGCGCGCCAACTGAGCGACAGGGCCAGCTCGCGCAGATCGTCGTCGCTCGAGGATTTCAGCGATTCCGCGCGGCGGATGATCTGCCGGGCCAGTGTCCGCCAGCGCGAGAGCCGGGCCGCCATGGGCCGGCCGCCGGATTTGCAGAGATGCCAGACGCGGTCAATCATCGCCGGCATCACCACCACAGGTATTTCTGCACGAATTCGATCACATCCCCGAAGAGGACATATCCCAGCGGCTTCGGTCCGCAGGATATCCGGGCCCGCACTTCGGCCCCGATCGCCAGGTCGGCGACGTTAGGGGAATCAAGGTCCGCGCGAACTTCCACGATGCTGCCGGTGTTTTCCGAGTTCACGACACGCGTGCCGACAGACGTCAACTTCGCCTGATACGTGGCATCGGGGCGGGTGAGGAGCCGGAACTCGATCGGACGATCTTCGCCTAACGCCGCCCGCGCCTTGCGGAGGTGTCCCATGCGATGCTCGGCGACTTCGAGCTCCAGTTGCCATTCGCTGCGGTCATCCATCACCTGCACCAGGACATCACCGCGACCGACCGGGCGATTCATCAGCAATTTTTCGACCTGGAACGTCGTCACCACGCCAGCGATCGGAGCCCGCACGGTCATGCGTTCCATGCGTTCTTCGAGCGTTTTCACCTGATCACGCAGGCCTTCGATCTCCACGGTCGCTTCGGTCACTTTCCCCTGCAATCGGGTAGCTTCCACACGATCGGCCACCTTTTCCGCCGTATCAAGTTGCGACAACAGCGTGTTGACCTGCTTCCGCTTCGTGTTGTATTCGTTGCGAACGCGCACCAGTTCGGTCCGCATTTCATTGTTCTGCAATTGCATCAGGACGTCGCCGACTTTCACCCGATCGCCGCTCTGAACGGCGAGTTCCGTGACGTAACCGTCCCACGGCGCGAAGACATCGCGCTGCAGGCTGGGCATCAACCGTCCGGTGCCTTCCACGCGGTAATCCCACGGCACATAGATCATCGCCGCGGTCAGGATGACGGCCGCGGCGACCGAGAGCGCCGTGACGAGATGATGCTTCCGCAACCATTTCCACGCGGTCCCGGCGGCGCGCCACACCGGGAGCAGAAAGATCGATTCGTAATCGAGCGCCGTCTTCAGTGTCGCGCCGAGATGATCGGTCACGAGATCCAGGTGCGACTGCAGTTCCGGCGTACATTCCATCTGCTCGAACTGCTCGATGATCAGCGTGCCGATAATGTCATGCGCGTCCTTTTCCCGCGCTTTGCGGGACTTGCCTTCGTGCTGCGGCGTCTCGGGCGGCGGTCCCTGCAGCGGCACAATCACTACGCATTGCGCGCCGCCCAGATGAACGACCTCGGACAGCGGGCCCTCGAACTCCGGCGACATCTTGTCGAGCTCTTCCGGAACCCGCAGTGGTTGCCCGGTTTGCATGACGAGCTTGCCGAGATCGGCGAGTGCCTTCACCAGCTGGGCGCGCGGATGGACATCCTGCTGCCCGCTGACGGCGACGACTTTTGTCTTTCGGCCGCGCTTGAGCACGAGGCTGACACGATCGACGGAGAACAGCGTGCGGGCTTCATTCACCGCGGCTCGAGCAATTTCTTTGACGCGCGACTCGCTTTGAACCAGCAGCATCCATTTCATGACCGCGGGCCAATCCGGCAGCGCTCGATTTGGCGCGGGCGCCGGAGCGGCACTGCCCGGCAGCATCATCGGCGGCGCGACACCATTGCCAGCGGGCAGAGGCGTCGGCAGTGGCAACGACGGTGAGGCGTTCCAGTCGACTTGTGAAAACTGTTCCTGCGACACTCGCACCGCCTGGGTGGTATCGTCCGCGGTCTTCCCCGGCGGCAGACAAATTTCGACAATCCCGCCGACTCCGTCATTCCGCGAGATCGGCGCGAAAACAAACGAGCCGAGGTCCTCGCCGGTGTCGTTCTGAATCCGGATGAGTTGCGGGCGGCCTTCGCGCAGCACCTGTCGCATCGCAGTCTGCCGCTTGATCAGCACCTGCTCATTATCGCTGGCGTCGCTGGGATTGCGGCCGGCGACCGCTTTCAACTGCAACTGCTCACCGTCGCGCTGCCAGAACGCGGCACCATACGCTCCGAGCGCACGGACTACGCTCTGCAACAGATCGCCCGCGGCGGCGAGACTCGGAGTGGGCAACGACATCTTCAGCTCTCAACCAAAACAATTAACAAAAATCAGCACGCGACATGAACAACGACATCATAACTGGAAATTGAACGTCCGCTGGAACGCCCGCCAGACCCAGCGCGCGATCGTGCGGTTGGTGATAACGAACCGGGCTTCGCCGCGCAGTTCGGACTGCAGCTGCGGGAACTCCTGCGGGAGATCGACTTCGATTTTATAAAGTGCGTCCTGCACGCGCTCGCGACCATCGGCCCCGGTCACCGTGGCGAGCTGCCCGCCATGCTTGGTCGAGAGATTCGCCGGGACCTCTTCAAACTGGGCCGAGGAAATCTCGCGAATGGAACCCGAGTAGGTTTCATCCGGGTGTTCATCAAACTTCAGATGCAGTTCCATCGAAGGACGAACGTCACCGAGATCGGCCTGATCGAGATAGATCACGGCCTGCTTCTGCGCACCGGGGGCAATGTCGAGCAGATGGGTGCGCTGCTGCAGGAAGCTGCCGACGTTGTCGGGATCCAGCGGCGTGCCCGACCATTTTTCCAGATGCAGCCGGGTCTGTTCGATTTTCTGCGGGCGGGTGCGCGCCGGCGCGACGACCGTCCCGGCGCACGGGGCCGTGATGACCAACTGTTTCAGATCGGCGTCGATCTCGGCGATTTCGCGCTCGACGCTCGCCAGACTCTCGCGCGAAACACCAGCTGTCGCGGGATCATCGATCGCTTCGTACAGGGCGATTTCCTGTTTCTGCACCTGCTGATCGACCAGCAATTGCCGTCGCCGGGCGCGCTTGTCCGGATCATCCATTTCCGCGAGGACTTGTCCGGCAGTGACGACATCGCCCGGTTTGACGTGCACGCGGACCAGTTCACCGGCGGCTTGAGTGTGAATGTGCCGCACATCGCGCGGTTCAACGAGAAATGTCGCCGAGCGATACCACGGCACCGGCACGGTGAATAGCCCGACAATCAGCAGCAGTGTCACCACGATCGAGAAGGTGACACGCTGCGGATTGAGCGGTTGCGTCCGCGGCTGCTTCGTGACACGGTACGCCGAAAGCGTTGTCCCCACGAGGAAACTCACTCCTGCCATCGCCGCCAAAGTGGAACCGACGCTTTGCAAGCTGTACGGTTTCAGTGCCGTGTGCAGCATCAGCAACATCCCGAGCATCACCGACCAGCCATAGGCTGCCGAAGCCAGGGCATACAGGACCAGCCAGGTGCGACCTTGAGTGGGCAGATGATCCGCACTGACAAGATCCGCCCCCATAAACAGCTTGGCGAACCAGGCATGTTCGGCTTGAGTCGCCAGTTGACGCAGGTTCGGAATCTCCCACCAGTCACTGAGCATGTAGTATCCATCGAGTCGCATCAGCGGGTTGATGTTGAAGATCACAGTCGTGACGGCGCTGACAAAGAACACGTTGAGCGCGATCGCGTTCAGCGTCCCTTCGTGCGTGTATCGCCAGACGAAGACCGCAATCCCCGCAAGGACGCTTTCCACAATCATTCCCGCGGCACCGATCAGAATCCGCTGCCACTTATTCGGAAGCATCCAGGAATCGGTCACGTCGCAATACAACGTCGGAAAAAAGGCGAGCAGCGTCACACCAATCT
>DASRYX010000050.1:0-10352 GCA_035686985.1 Planctomycetaceae bacterium
GAACAATGGGTGCACCTGCCCGGCAGCGATGTGATCCGGTCGAAGCGGTTCAATTACCTGCGGGACAAACGCTACCACGGGTTGTTCGATCCGAACCCGCTGTGCGAACTGCGCCCGCAGGACAATCTGCGGATGCAGTAATCCCAAAAGAGCCCGGCATTTTTTCCGAATGCCGGGCTTTTTTCGTTTCTCGCCACGGCAGTGGACGCCCTGCCTATAATGAGGGAAGCTCGTTTGTCGGGAGTGACATGGACGTTCAACAGAAGCTGACTATTCTTGCCGATGCGGCAAAGTACGACGCATCGTGCGCCAGCAGCGGCTCTTCGGGAACCCGCGCCGGCAGCCGCATGGGTAGCACCGAGGGCATGGGGATCTGTCACAGCTATACCCCCGACGGTCGCTGCGTGTCGCTGCTGAAAATTCTCCTCACGAATTACTGCATCTTTGATTGCCAGTATTGCGTGAACCGCGTGACAAGCGACACGCCGCGGGCCCGGTTCACCGTGGACGAAGTCGTGCGGCTGACGCTGCAGTTCTACCAGCGGAACTACATTGAAGGGCTGTTTCTCAGCTCCGGCATCATTCAGAACGCCGATTACACGATGGAGCAGCTGAACCGTGTCGCGCGGGTGCTGCGGACGGAACACCGCTTCGGCGGCTACATCCATCTGAAATCGATCCCCGGTGCGGCGGACGTGTTGCTCGCCGAGGCCGGACGCTGGGCCGACCGACTCAGTGTAAACATTGAGTTGCCGACTGTCGGTGATCTGCAGACGCTCGCGCCGGATAAGAGTGTGTCGGAAATCGAGACCTCAATGGACAGCATCCGTGAGCGGATCGACCACTTCCAAGCGGAGAGGCGTGCGGGATTCAAAGTCGATCGCTTTGCTCCGGCGGGGCAAAGCACGCAGATGATTGTCGGTGCCACGCCGACCGCCGACCTCGAAATCATCCAGACCGCCGCGGACCTGTACCGGCATCAGAAACTCCGCCGGGTTTATTATTCGGCGTACAGTCCGATCCCGCACGCCGATGCCCGGCTGCCGGGGAAGAGCCCGCCGCTGATTCGTGAGCACCGGCTGTATCAGGCCGACTGGCTGATGCGGTTCTACGGTTTCTCCGCGAATGAAATCGTCGCCGAGGGGGACGGCAATCTGGCGTTGGATATCGACCCCAAACTGGCTTGGGCACTGGCACATCGCGAGCAGTTCCCCGTCGACGTCAACAGCGCTGATCGAGAGCAATTGCTGCGGATCCCGGGTGTCGGCGTCCGCAGCGTGCAGCGGATTCTTTCCAGCCGCCGCTTTGGCCGGTTGTCGATTCATGATCTGCAAAAGCTCCGGGTCAGCTGGAAGCGTGCGGCCCCCTTCGTGATCGCCGCGGATCACAATCCCGCCTTGCGGCAGCTGGACGAAGTGGCGTTACGGGCGCGGTTCAAGCCACCGCAGCAGCAGCTTTTGCTTTTTGACGCCGCTCAGACGTCGCGCGACGGGGAACTGTGATGCACACGGTCGCCGTCGAGTCGTTCGAGGAGTGGCGTGACCTCGCGCGTCAACTGCTCAACGCGAGGCTTCCACCCACTGACGTGCAATTCCGCGATCGACTGGACCAGCCGGGGTTATTCGACGACGCGCCGTCGTTGGGCATACCGGAGCGTCAGACCGCGAAGAATGTCCGACGGGTTCCCGTAGCATTCCTAGATTCCGCGCGGATTGTGGCCTGTCATCGTGACGCCGGTCGCTTTCAGCTGCTGTACCGTCTTCTGTGGCGTTTGTCCCACGGCGAACCCCGGCTGCTGGAATGGGACGCGGATGACGACGTGCGGCGTTTTCATCTACTTCAAAAAGCCGTGCGGCGCGATGTGCACAAGATGCACGCCTTTGTGCGTTTCCGGCGGATCGAAACGCCGATGGGCGAACAGTTCGTGGCGTGGCATTGCCCTGATCATCACATTGTGCCGCTCGCCGCTCCTTTTTTTGCACGGCGATTTCCGGAGATGAACTGGGCGATCCTGACGCCGGATCAGTCGGTCGCGTGGGATGGTGTTGAACTCACCTACGGTCCGGGTGTCAGCCGGAAAGAGGCTCCGCCGGCCGATGAACTGGAAGAGTTGTGGCGATCGTATTACGGGTCGATCTTCAACCCCGCCCGCATCAAGCTGAAGGCGATGAAAAAGGAGATGCCGGTTCGACATTGGGCCACCTTGCCCGAAGCGGCGTTGATCCCGCAATTGCTGGCCGACGCTCCGCGCCGTGTTCAGGAAATGATCGCCCGTCAGGAAGGATTCGCCCGCACTGCCGCCGATTTCTTTCCCGCGGAACGAAGCCTCACCGCCTTGCAACACGCGGCGGCCACCTGCCAGGCGTGCGATCTCTGTCGGCACGCAACGCAGACCGTGTTCGGTGAAGGTCCGTCCTCAGCAAGACTGATACTGGTCGGTGAGCAGCCCGGCGACATGGAAGACCGGGCCGGCCGCCCGTTCGTGGGACCAGCCGGCGAGGTTCTCGATGCCGCGCTTCAGGAAGCGGGCATTCCCCGGACCGAGCTGTATCTCACGAACACCGTCAAACATTTCAAGTTTGAACCGCGGGGCACACAGCGCTTACATAAAAAACCGAGTGCCCGCGAAGTGGCCGCGTGCCGTCCGTGGGTTGATGCCGAAGTAGAAATCGTCGCTCCTCGCGTTGTGCTCTGCCTGGGAGCCACCGCCGCACAGGCGCTGATCCGCCGCGATTTCAAGATTCAGACGCAGCGCGGCGAAGTCTGCACTACCCGCGCGTGTTCGACGACGATCGCCACTTACCATCCATCGGCAGTATTGCGCGCGACGGACCCACGACATCGCGACGAGATTTATGCCCACATGCTGCAGGACCTGAAACTCGCCTGGGCGCTCGCGGCTGGCAGGACGTGATCAATCCTTCAAAGACTTGATTACACCTGCGGCGTCGGCTGCATCGATCATGCGAACGTGATCCCATCGCTTCGTGGCAACGGCGTAGCGGGCCTGAAGTTCTTCCAATGATGACGGTTTTCCATCGCCCGTTACGCCGCCAGCGATCACCGTCCACGGCGCGGAACTGATGGCCGCGAGATGCGGAACGTCGCCCACATGGCGCAAGATCCCCGGGGCGATGATCCCCAACCGCTGTCCTTGGTAAGGCACGTCGGTGACGTAACTCGCCAGCGTGTTGACCGCCGCGACGCCGCGCACGCGGTCACCGGCCAGGACGCCGACCGACAAGGCGACCAGTCCTGCCGGACCCTCGCCGATGATCACCGGCTTCTCGTTCTTCAGCACGTCGAGCAGACACAGCACATCGTACGTCCATTGACCGAGCAGCGGCCGGCCGATCCACAGCGACCACTCAGCGGAATTGTGATCCGGAGCGCGCCCGATCGAGTCGCCTTTCACCGCATAGATGCCCGTGGCGCGGAGATCTACCGTCACGACGTTCCACCCCTGTTTCCGCAGTTCCGCGGCGAGCGGGCTCTTCTTTGCGACATCGGCACCGTCGAGATTCAGGAGGATCGCCGTGTTCTCGCTCGGAGGAGTTGCCGTTTCCCGGCTCATGCGAATGTTGACGTTGGTCTCTGGGGGAATCGTCACGGCCCCGGTATCCGACGGTGTGATCCGCGCCGCAACCGCCGCGGCGTCAAACCCCTGTGGAAAGCCGCCGAAGACTTTGTCCCGCAGGTTTGTGGACAACTCTTTCGCACGCTGTTCCCATGCGGCTCTATCGGTCGGAGCCGTCCACTTGGTGAGGATCTCCCGACTGCGACTCGCGGCGAACTGCGGCAACGTCATCCAGTCATCCGGGCGACTTTCGCCGGGAAAACAACGGATCGTTTCCGGGTCTTCGGTCTGGAACGGAATCTCTGCAATCGGCGAGCCGTCACCTTCGCCTTTGAGGTGCTGCGTCATGAAGCCGTACATCGCCTCGCGGACTGGCTGGTGATAATCGTGATGCCAGCGGAATGTCGCGTGATAGAGACCGTCGGGCTTGCCCAGCACGTCATAAACGGACTGCGCCCCGACCAGTGACTTGCGGGCTTCGCGAATCGAGAATTGATTCGCGTCGCGCGAATTGTTGACGACCAGCAATCCGCGGGGAGCCGTCAGCCCGAGGATGTCGCGCTCCTCGGCGAATCGCAATGCCCCCGGGACGACTTCACACATGCAGCAGGCCGCCCCAAGATACGCCAGATAATTACCGACCGAACAGACCGGCACAGTTGCAGCGATCCGTTCGTCGTAAGCCCCGGCGTACATCGACTGGTTACCGCCGCCGCTGGCGCCCGTCACGCCGATTTTCGTGGGATCGACCTCGGGACGCGTCTGCAGGTAATCCACGGCCCGCATGTTTTCGTAGAGCTGCACTCCGGCAAGTGTCATCCCGCTGGGAAACAGCGTTGCGCCGGACATCTCGCCGTGATACTCACCGAGCGCTTTGCCGATCGCCCGTTCTCCGGCGCCGAAGGCATCCACGGCGAGGACAAAGAATCCCAGTTTCGCGGCACCGATACACCGCGACTGCACCACGGGATCCTGCTTGGCCCCTTTCCAGTGCCCGTGGACCTGCAGAATCGCCGGTCGCGGACCGGGTTGCTTCGGCACATAAGCCAGCGCCGTCATCCAGACCCCCGGCATCGTCTGGAAAACCAGTTTTTCGAGCCGATAGCCATCGCGCTCGAGCGTCCCGAGCACGCGCGGCTCGAGCAGACATTTTTCGGTGGTCGGCAGCCCCAGTGATTCTGCGAGCTTTTCCCGGATGACGACTTTGCGTTGCTGCCATTCCTCGGCCGATTTCGGCGGCGAGTCATGTTCGCGCAGTCGGACGGCTTCACCACGCACGAACTGCAGGAATTCATCAGCGGGGTTCGTCTGCCCGAAGGTCGAATCGGGCAGCGCGACGGCGATCAGAAATCCCGCGAGCCGCACTGCCATCGTCTTTTCGCACCGCATCCGGCTTTCCTTTCCGATGAACTCGTGACATGATTCCGAAGCGTACTGTAACCGGTCCGCATCGTCGGTCGTACTCACCGCGTTCCACAACCGAGATCACCCCCATGCGACGCCTGCTTCCGCTCTGTGGTACGGGACTCGTCCTCTTCGCTGTGCTCGCCTTCCTGCCCGCCTCCGCTCCGCGTGTTACCTCGGCGAACACCCTCAAGGCGGCCGGTACCAAGCAGTGGTATCGCGGCAACATGCACACGCATTCGCTCTGGAGCGATGGCGACAATTTCCTGGAGAACATCGCGCTGTGGTATCGCGAACAGAAGTACGATTTCCTCGTCTTTACCGACCACAACACCCTCGCGCGAAGTGAACGGTGGATTGACGTCGACAAAGCGAAGTCCGGCCGCAAGGCGTATGCGCAGCTGAAGAAGAATTTCCCGGATCAGATCCTTGATCGCGAGAAGGACGGCAAGACCGAGGTTCGTCTGAAAACCTTCCCGGAAGTCGTCGATCTCGTCGGGATCCCGGAGAAATTCCTGCTGATTCAAGGCGAAGAAGTCTCCGACAAATTCGGCAAGCTCCCCGTGCATTTGTGTGCGGCGAATCTGCAGGAAATGATTCCGCCGCTAGGCGGCCAATCGGTCGCGGAAGCGATTCAGAATGACGTGAACGCCCTGATCGCGCAGCGCGAACGGACGCGGCAGGCAATGATGATTCACCTCAATCACCCGAATTTCGGCTGGGGTGTCACGGCGGAAGATCTCGCGCAGGTGCGCGGTGAAAACTTCTTCGAGGTCTACAACGGCCATCCCGGTGTGCATAACTCCGGCGATGCTGTGCACGCTTCGACCGAACGCATCTGGGACATCATCAACACGCTGCGGCTCACCGAACTGCAGCTGCCGATGATGTACGGTCTCGCCACGGATGACGGGCATAGCTACCACAACATTCCGAGCCGCGCCAGTGAACCAGGCCGGGGATGGGTGATGGTGCTCGCCAATGCGCTGACGCCCGACGCGCTGATCGCGTCGATGGAAGCCGGTCAGTTCTACGCCTCGTCGGGCGTGTTTCTCGAGGAAGTGACCGCGGCCAAGACCGGCATCGCTTTGAAGATTCGGGGCGAAGAAGGCGTGACCTACCGCACGGAATTTGTTGGCACTCGCAAAGATTTTGACCGCACGAGTTCGCCGGTCAAGGACGAGCAGGGGAACGAACTCCCGGTCACGAGGCGGTATTCCGACGACGTCGGCACCGTGCTCGCGTCCTCGGAGAGCCTCACGCCAAGTTATTCATTCCGCGGCGACGAACTCTATGTCCGCGCGCGGGTTGTTTCTTCCAAGAAACATCCGAATCCGTCCGAGATCGACGACCTCGAATCCGCCTGGACCCAACCGACGCGCGGCCCGGCTAACCCATAGTCACGCGGGCGCGAACTCGTCGTGCGTCGACCAGAAGTCGTCGATGTGTTGCAGTGAGCGGGTTTCGTAGCGACCCGCTTCGAGATCAATCTTCCGACCGGTGTGTTCGGCGATCGCGGCTTCGACTCCGGGGCGGGAGAGCTTACCCTGCGGCAACGTCTTTGCCGTGAGGCGGTGATGTTCCCGCGCGGAGCGTTCCGCGCATTCGTCCGGCGGCAGGTAAATGGTGCCGTTGTTGAAGTCGACCGCGAACGCGATCACGCCGGGAATGAAGAAGAACAACAGGCCGATGCCGTCGAGCGCGACGACCTTCCAGTCAATGCAGCCCGCAGGTTGCCCCTTCCGCTCGGGATAGAGAATGGTGCCACAGCCGCTCAGCGTCATGGTGCCAGCCAGACCGAAGAGCCAGTGACGGCGCGAAAGGCGATCGGGAACCATAAAGCGAGCCTCAACCCACGACGGTGCCCGAGTCGTCGCCGGTCATTGATGTCACGGAAGGGAAACAAACCGGGGATGTAGTCGAGGTCTGGTCCTTCTGACAAGACCAGTCTCAGCGGCTGCGTTCATCTGTTCCTGTTCCAGCGTTGTTGACGCTCGTGTGCGCGACCGCCACACTGTCAGCGTGGGTAAGAAAACTTGGATGCGTTATCGCGGAGCAGGACAGCCATGCGTTGGGTCACGGGAAGTCTGGCGGCGTTGTGCATTTTGTCGGCATCGTTGACCACCATGGCGGAAAACTGGCCGAATTGGCGCGGCCCGAAGAACAACGGCATCTCCCCCGAGAAGGCCGTTCCGGTTCGCTGGAGCACCACCGAGAACGTCGCGTGGAAAATCGACCTTCCGGGACCCGCCGGTTCCACGCCCGTCATCTGGGGCGACCAGATTTTTCTTACCTCAGTCGACACCGACGGGCAACTGCTCCTGTTGTGCTACGGCAGTGACAGCAAGGAACAATGGCGGCAGACGATCGCGTCCGGCAACAAAAACGTGCGGGGCGATGAAGGCAACTTCGCCTCGCCGTCACCGTTGACCGATGGCAAGCACGTCTGGACGCTCATGGGCGAAGGTTCGCTCGCCTGCTTCACTACCACGGGCCAACCGGTGTGGAAGTTCAACGTTCAGGAACGCTACGGCCAGCTCCAGTTGCAATTCGGTTTGACTTCCACGCCCGTGATCGATGGCGATGTCCTCTATCTCCAACTGATCCACGGCGAAGGCGATCCGAAAACACGCGAAGCGTGCGTCGTCGCATTGGAAAAAACCACGGGCAAGCAAATCTGGCGAGTGGACCGTCCCAGTGACGGCCGCGCGGAGAACGAACATTCTTATGCTTCGCCGATGATTTACGACGACGGCAAACTGAAATTCCTGCTGTCGCATGGCTGTGATTACGTGGTGGCGCACCGCCTTAGTGATGGTGCCGAGTTGTGGCGCTGCGGCGAGCTCAACCGCAAGTCGAACTACGATCCCACGCTGCGGTTTGTTGCCTCGCCGGTCACCGCAGACGGCATCATCATTGTGCCCTCGGCGAAAAAAGGCCCATTGCTTGCGCTCCGGCCGGACGCCATGGGCGACATCACCGAGAACAAGACGGCGCACCTCTGGACGATTGACCGCACACCGGATGTGCCGTCCCCGCTGATCGTCGACGACATCGTTTATCTCTGCATGGAAAACGGCGATTTGTGGACGATCGATCGGCGCACTGGCGAGCGGTTCTTCATGGAACGCACGAACCGCCAGCGACATCGCGCCTCACCGGTGTATGCGAACGGCCACATCTATCTTGCCGCCCGCGATGGCAAGGTGACCGTCGTCAAAGCCGGACCAAAGTTCGAAATCGTGGCGGAAAACGAGCTGAAGGAAGATATGTCGTCCTCGCTCGCCATCGCGAACGGCACCGTCTATATCCGCACCTTCGAGAAACTGTGGGCGATCCGCGGGAAGTGAATTTTCTACTGCACAAGAGGTCTCCATGCCCATGCGCTGGCTGCTTGGTCTTGTTGTCCTGCTCACAGTGAACGGAGCGCTTTTCGCGCAATCGTCGCCGATCCGTTGGACACGGGAGACGGACAATCCCGGCTGGCAGGCGCGGGATTCTCAAGGTGAAGTGGTCTTTCGCGACCGGATGTGGATCTTCGGCGGCTGGTTCAACTCGTTCGCCGCGCCGCCGCGGGATGTGTGGTCTTCCGCCGATGGAAAAGCTTGGACCAAGGTCACCGACGACGCGCCGTGGAAGCACAGCGATCTGCCGATGACCGCGGTTTTCAACGACCGCATGTGGTTCATGGGCGGCTGGTACAACGGTCGCCTGCCGGGCCATTCGGCGAGCAACGACGTCTACACCTCGACGGACGGTGCGACTTGGGAGCAGTTGCCAAAGGCCGGTTGGACACCGCGCATCTCGGCCGCGACGATCGTGTTCAAGAACCGGCTGTGGATCCTCGGCGGGCAGGAAAATTATTACTTCGGCGACGACAAGAACCTCAAGAACGACGTGTGGTCCACCGCGGACGGCAAGACCTGGACGCAGGTGACCGCGAACGCGGCGTGGTCGCCCCGCGCGTACCATCAGGCGGCAGTACTGGGCGACAAGCTGTATCTCTTCGGCGGCGGCAATTACGTCCCGAAGTACGTCGCATTCAATGATGTGTGGAGCACCACCGATGGCGAACACTGGACGCGTGAAACCGACGCCGCGCCGTGGTCGCCGCGGATCTGGTTCTCGTCGGCGGTGTATCGCGACCGCATGTGGGTCCTCGGCGGCTGGTCGAACAACCCTTCGAAGAACTGGGGCGATGTCTGGCATTCCGCGGACGGCAAAACGTGGACCGAACTCAAGACCGAAGGCAGTTGGAAAGAACGCCACGAACAATCCGCGTTCGTCTTCCAGGACAAACTCTGGATCGCCGGCGGCCACGCGCAACCGTTGAGCAGCGAGGTCTGGTCCCTGGAATTGCCGAAGGATTGGAAGCCGTAACGGCTGTTTGTGATGCACACTCCGGAACTTGACTTCGTCACTGCTTTCAACGCGATTGAAGCCGTCTGGTGGTTCGCATGCGGTGTGTTGATGTGGCGCTTCAGCCACCGCTACGCGGTCCACCAGACTTTATCAAGACGTACCGCCTGCGCGTTGCTGATCTTCGGCGCGAGCGACGTGCTCGAAGTCTTCACCGGTGCCTGGTGGCGACCCTGGTGGCTGGCCGTCCTGAAGATTGCCTGCGGGATTTCCATCACCGTGGGGATGTGGATCCTCTGGCGACGACGCGCGTTTTCAGCACGTTGACCGCGATGACGTTTTTAAGCGTGAACGCGCGCCTTCTTCTGCACCAGCTGCCCACACGCGGCGGCGATGTCGTTGCCGAGTGAGTACCGCATCGTCGTTTTGAGTCCGGCGTCTTTGAGTCTTTGTGCGAACGCTTGCCGCGTTGCAGGATCACTCGCAGTCAACTGGGGTGCCTCGGCGATCGCGTTGTACGGGATCAGATTCACGTGCACATTCAGTCCATCGAGCCAGTCAATTAGCGCCACGGCATCGTCCAATGAATCATTGACTCCGGCGAGGAGCAGATACTCGATCATCACCTCGCCGTAGAGCATCGGCCGCATTTCGATCAGCGTCTGCTTCAATTCCTCCAGCGGATATTTCTTTGCGAGCGGGATGAGTTGCTCACGCACGTTCTGCGTGGCGGAATGCAGGCTGAGGGCCAGCCGCACTGTGGGGAACCGTTCGGCGAAGCGTCGCATGGCGTCCGGAATGCCGACGGTCGACACGCACAACTTTAACGGCGATAGCCCGAACCATTCGCGATCGATTAATCGATCGAGCCCTTCATACACGGCGTCCTCATTGTGGAACGGTTCGCCCATTCCCATGAAGACGACATTACGTAGCTGTCGGCTTTCGGTGGCGAGGATCTGCCCGGCGTGGACCACCTGATCGAGAATCTGCGCGGCGGAAAGATTCCGCG
>DASRYX010000051.1:0-14042 GCA_035686985.1 Planctomycetaceae bacterium
CGAATCTGACCGACGAAGAAGATCTGGCCGTCATCCGGTTGCTGCGCGGACCGCAGCGGGCGCGGATCTTCGAGTATCTGGAGCCGTCGATTCAGCAGCGGATTCTCCTCGCGTTGCCGGATGACGAGATGGGAACGCTGCTTACCGACATCGCGGACGACGACCGTACGGCGTTGCTGGAAACCTTGACCGAGGCCGAGCAGGCGCGCTGTCTGGCCCGCTTGGATGCCGAACAGCGTGCGCTCGCCGAAGCCTTGTTGGAATATGCACCGGGTACGGTCGGCCGGTTGATGACGCCGCATTATGTGTCAGTGCGACCGCACTGGACCGTTCAGCACGTCCTGGATCATATCCGGCAGCACGGACAGGACAGCGAGACGCTGAACGTCGTGTACGTCGTGGATGATCACCACTGCCTCATCGATGATCTGCGGATCCGGCAGTTGCTTCTCGCGCCGCTGCACAAACGGCTTGAAGAGCTGATGGATTCCCAGTTCGTGTCATTGCGAACGAGTGACGACAAACGTTCGGCGGTCGAGATCTTCCGCAGGTATGACCGCACCGCGTTGCCCGTGCTCGACGACACCGGCAAGTTTCTGGGCATCGTGACGATCGACGACGTGCTCGATGTCGCCGAGGAAGCGGCCACGCAGGACATGCAGAAGCTGGGCGGCTTGGAAGCGCTGGATGCGTCGTACAGCGAAACACCGCTGATGACCCTCGTCCGCAAGCGGGCCGTCTGGCTCATCGTGCTGTTTCTCGGCGAGATGCTGACCGCCACGGCGATGGGCTATTTCGAAGAAGAACTGGCGAAAGCCGTGATTCTGGCGCTGTTTGTACCCCTGATCATTTCCAGCGGCGGGAACTCCGGTTCCCAAGCGGCGACGTTGATCGTGCGGGCCTTGGCGCTCGGAGAAATTCAGCTGCGCGACGCGTGGCTCGTTCTGCGGCGCGAGATTCTGTCGGGCTTCATGCTGGGGCTCGTGCTCGGAACGATCGGTTTTCTGCGGATCGCGCTCTGGAGTACCTTCACCGATCTCTACGGCCCCCATTGGCTGCTCGTCGGCGTCACGGTCGGATTGTCGCTGGTCGGAATCGTGTTGTGGGGTTGTCTGGCGGGGGCGATGATTCCTTTCGGGTTGAAGCGCTGCGGACTCGATCCCGCGACCTCATCGGCCCCGTTCGTCGCGACCTTCGTCGATGTGACCGGTCTCGTGATCTACTTCTCGGTCGCCCTGCTTGTCTTGCGCGGCACGATGCTCTGAACTTTCTTGGAGTGAGTCTCAATCATGAAGTTGTTTCGGCTAGCGCTGGTAATCGCGATTGTCGTGGCGAGTCTGTCAACGTTGTCGTCCTGGAATCTGTCGGCGCAGAACCCCGCTCTCACCGTCGATCCACTGGCCAAGTCTGGCACGCGTTTTGAGATGGATGTCATCGAAAGCTTTGACGCCAAGTATGAAGGGGACACACCCGGCCACATCGGGCGCGCCGGTGGTCTGAATGGTGTCCGACCGAACATTGCACTCGGCGACGGAGTTTTTCGCGGGGAGGACCGCATCGGTACCATCACGAACGTGGCCTGGTCCCGTGCGCAAGGCGGCCTGACGATCGAATTCGATCCGGATTCCAAAACACGTGTTGCCGTGGGCGATCACTTCTGGGTGGACTTGAACCCGGCGGAGACTCCGTGATAGTCCGTCATTCCCATTTGCAGTTGTGGTCTCGTTTCCACCTTGTACGATGGAGCCAGCGAATCCCTCCCGAACTCATCCTGGCGCCTGCATACCGATTCGAAGGGGCGGTCCATGCTCATCGATCATAGTAAACCCAATGGCGTCCCTCGGGAGAAAATGTGGATTCTGCCCACCGCGCTCGATGATCTCAAGGAGTTTGACAACTCCGTGCAGATGCGGCTTTATTCGGAACTGCGCAAGAACTTCTTTTCGCTCGAGCACCTGGCGACGAAAACATCACAGGCTCATTATCGCGTCCGCTTCGGTGATTACCGGGCAACGGTCTACAAAGACCGCGATCAGTATTACATCATGCGGATTTTCCCGAAGAAATATGACCAGATCAGCTATGCGACTTCACAGTTTCCTTCGCCCGAACAACTGATGGCCGCCGAGCGGTTGCCGGACCCGCCCACCACCATCGTCTCCGGGACCATCGCCGTGAATGGCAGTGGCACCGCCATCAGCACGCCGCGGGATTCGCTGTCCACGATTCCGCCTCTGGCACAGGAAGCCCTGCGCGTGCTGCAGTCCGTTTTTGCGGACCTTTATCGCAGCCAGTCGGAGATGCGCGAGGATGTGAGCAAATCGCAAACGCTCGCCACGCGCAGCGAACGGATGCAGCGCGATCTGCAAGTCCGTCTGGAAGGGGCTGTCACCTCTCTCACGGCTTTGAAGCAGGCCGTCGAAGAATTTCAGGTTCAATCCCGGCAGTTGATGCAGCGCTGGGAGCAGACCGCCGCTAACTTTGACGGTGCGATCGAAGCCGCGAGTGGTGAACTGCAATCCCGGGATGCGAAGTTAGCTGAGCTGCAAAACGGGCTGCAGGATCGTCATGGCGAAATTCAACAGCTCTACGCCCAGCTACAGATTCAAAAGGAATCGCTCACGGTGTTGAACGGCCAGTTGGACGGATTGGCAACGCTTTCGGACTGGAAACGGGCGTATCCCGACCTCCCCGCGTGGCTGAACCGGCTGGAGCAGCAGCACACCCAGACCCACAGCGAGTCTGTCGCCACGGTGACGGAAATCAAAGCCGCCGGTGAACAGCGCGAACGAGAATTCACCCTGCGGTGTCAGACACTCGAAGCGATGTCCGCCCCGCGCACAGAACTCGAATCGCACCGGACGGCCTCGCAAGAGCACATTGAACGGTTACAATCACGCATCCAGCAACTGGAAGACCGGCTCGCCCGGGCCGAACAACGCAGTTTCTGGCAATGGCTGACCGGCGGGTGATGGATCAACGAGGAAAACCAGGACGATCATGCGGTTCACGAAGATGCACGGGGCGGGGAACGATTACGTCTATGTCGACGGATTCAACCACACGCTGCCCAAAGACCCGGTGAAGACCGCGATCGCCGTCAGTGATCGTCACAAAGGAATCGGTGCCGACGGGTTGATTCTGATTGTGCCGTCGGAAGTCGCCGATGCCCGCATGCGGATGTTCAACGCTGACGGCAGCGAATCGGAGATGTGCGGCAACGGCGTGCGGTGTGTTGCCAAGTATGTCTACGACCACGGCATCGCCCAGAAGCCGGAACTGAAAATTGAAACCGGCCGCGGCGTGTTGACGCTGCAAGTTTTTCCCGGGGCCAATGGCAAGGTGGACAAAGTCCGCGTGAACATGGGCACGCCGATTCTCAAAGCTGGCGAGATTCCCACGACGCTCCCCGGTGAGCCACCGATCAACACGCCGCTGCATGTGGGAGAAAAAGTGCTGTCGGTGACCTGCGTCTCGATGGGCAACCCGCACTGCGTGACCTTCGTGGATCAGGTCAATGATGACTGGGTGCTGCGGATTGGTCCGCAGGTCGAAAAGCATCCGGCGTTTCCGCGGCGCGTGAATGCCGAGTTCATTCAGGTGGTGTCGCCCGGCGAGTTCATCATGCGCGTGTGGGAACGCGGCAGCGGCGAAACGCAGGCCTGTGGCACCGGCGCGTGTGCTTCGGCGGTCGCAGGGATTCTCACCGGTCGCACCGCGCGCAAAGTCCTGGCCCATCTCCCGGGGGGTGACCTGGAACTCGAATGGCCGACGGACGACAGCCCGGTCTTCATGACCGGTCCCGCAGCCGAAGTCTTCACCGGCGACTGGCCCGACGCGTAGCCGTTTAGCCGCGACCCTCAGGGGAGCGCTCCGCTGGCGCGTCACGGCTAAACAATGGTGCTCCGCTCGCCATCACCGGAAAATCTTCATAGACTCACGGGACGAAATCCCCCGTTCTCCCGATGAGCGCTTTCATGTCGACGTTTCCGCGGTTTTATCGTGTCCGACAGACGTTCGAGTCGCCGCAGCTGGCGGATCGCGTCGCCGAGGTTCGCAAGCAGCTCGTCAAGCTGCACCTTGAAGACAAGATTGGTCAGGGTGAAACCGTCGCGGTGACCGCCGGCAGCCGGGGCATCGCGCACATTGCCGAGATCACGAAGACTGTCGTCGAACACCTGCAGGGTCTCGGCGCGGTGCCGTTCATCGTGCCGGCGATGGGCAGTCACGGCGGCGGCACGCCCGAAGGGCAGACGAAGATCCTCGCCGATTACGGCATCACGCCGGAGACAATGGGTTGCGAGCTTCGCGCGTCGATGGAAACGGTCATCGTCGATCGGACGCCGCAGGGGATTCCGGTCCATTTCGATAAGCATGCGTCGCAGGCGGATCATGTGCTGGTCGTCGGCCGGGTGAAGCCGCACACGGGGTTTGTCGGCGAGGTGGAATCGGGCCTGCACAAGATGATGCTCATCGGCCTGGGCAAGCACGAAGGCGCGAAGATCTATCACCGCGCGATTGCCAACTACAGCTTCATGGAGATCATCACCGCGGTGGCGCAGTCGGTCATCACCAAGTGCAAAATCGTCGCCGGGCTGGCGATTGTCGAGAATGCTTACGATGAAACCGCGCTGATCGAAGCGGTGCCGCCGGAACAGTTTCTCGAACGCGAGAGTGCGTTGCTGAAACTGGCGACGCAGTGGTTACCACGGCTGCCGTTCCCGGAGTGCGACCTGCTAATCATTGATGAAATCGGCAAGAACAAATCGGGCACGGGGATGGATACCAACGTCGTCGGCCGCAAATACAACGACCACGCGGCGACCGAGAAAGATTTCGCCCGCTGCAAACGGATCTTCGTGCGCGGCCTGACCGAAGAAACGCACGGCAACGCGACGGGGATCGGTCTCTCGGAGTTCACGAATCAGCGCACGATAGACGCCGTCGATCGCAAGATCACCGCGATCAACTGCATCACGGGTCTGCATCCCACGGCGGCGATGTTGCCGATCGCGTATCCCACTGATCGCGAAGTGGTCACCGCGGCGTTGCAGACGATCGGCCTCGTCGAACCACCGCAGGCCCGCGTGATCCAGATCGCTGACACACTGCGCTTGGCAGAGTGTCTCATCAGCGAGGCCTTCGCGAGAGAATGGTCCGGCCGTAAAGATCTGGAGATTGTTAGCGGCCCGACCGCGATGGCATTCGATGGGGACGGAAATCTCCAACCGGTGTTAGCGCCGGGTCATTGACTGGATGAATGAATCCAGAGGCCGAGACTATGGGCAGGTTCATTCGAGGATGGAGGCAAAGAACTGGGCTCGTGCTGCTGTTGTTGACGTTAGAATCAGCCGCTTTTTGGGTCCGAAGCTACTGGTATTCGGACTGGGTTTCTCTCGGTCACGCAGTCGGATTTATCGATGTCATCTCTCAGCAAGGTGCCTTTTCTTGGGATTACAGTTTCTCTATTGACGGGTACGTGAGCTTCGCCTGGGATCGCCTTCAGTTTAGTACGACAGACTTGGGTTTGATTCATTATGACAATGAGACGCCGTATTGGATGATCACCTTGCCAGGAGGGATTGTGTCGCTCGGTTTGATTCTTTGGAGACCGCGACAACAGTCAACGTTCTCTCATTCTGACGTGAGCAAATGAATGTCAATGCTTTCACTGGTGCTTCTCTCATTGATCGCAGTAGATGCTCCCGATCTCATCGTGCATCACGCGAAGGTCGTCACGGTCGATGCGAAGTTCAGGCTCGCGGAAGCGCTCGCGGTGAAGAAAGATCGCATCATCGCGGTCGGATCGAACGCCGATGTGCAGAAACTCGCTGGGCCGGGCACGAAACAGATTGACGCCGGCGGACGCTGTGTCATTCCCGGGCTCTGCGACAGCCACGTTCATTCCACTGGCGCGGCGTTGTATGAGTTCGATCATCCCATCCCGGAAATGGACACCGTCGCCGACGTGCTGGGCTACATCGCGAAAAGGGCC
Organism: Planctomycetaceae bacterium; assembly: GCA_035686985.1. GTDB lineage: Bacteria > Planctomycetota > Planctomycetia > Planctomycetales > Planctomycetaceae > DSVQ01. The sequence continues at coordinate 5,996 of DASRYX010000051.1, forward strand.
GATGAACTCGACGACGGTCAGTGGATTAATCTGAATCAGGTCTTCATCACGCGACTACGCGACCAGCGTTATCCCACACGCAAGGAGTTGGACGCTGTCGCGCCGAAGAATCCGGTCGCCTTTCGCACCGGTCCCGATTGTGCGCTCAACTCGCTCGCGCTGCAGCTCAGCGGGATCGACAAGGATTTCCGCATTCCCGACGGCGAAAGCGGTCTCATCGAGCGAGACGCCGACGGAGAACCGACGGGGATCCTGCGGAACGCGTCGCGGTATGTGAAATCGAAATCGATCGAGAAATCACCGTCACCCGAGGAACGCCGCGAACGGCTGCGGCTGCTGCTCGCCGATTACAACGCCGTGGGCATCACGAGTATCGCCGACCGCAACGCCAGCGATGACGCCGTCACCGCGTTCGCCGAGTTGAGGGACCGCGACGAGCTGACGTGTCGCGTGTTCCTGTCATACGCCGTGAATGGCAATGCGAAGTTTGAAGACGTGGAGAAGCGGTTGCAGAAAGCCGCCGATCATCCACTGCACACATACAACCCGTGGATCTGGCTGCGGGGCGTGAAAGTCTTTCTCGATGGCGGCATGCTCACCGGCAGTGCGTACATGCGGCAACCGTGGGGTGTCAGCGACATCTATTCGATTCGCGATCCCGATTACCGCGGCCTTCTGTTCATTCAGCCGGATCATCTCGAAAAGGTCGCCCGCGCGGCGTTAGAACGCGACCTGCAATTCACGGCTCACGCTGTCGGCGACGGCGCGGTGCACACGTTGATCGAGGCCTACGCGACGATCGACAAAACGTTGCCCGTGCGCGAGCGGCGGCCGTGCATCACGCACTGCAATTTCATGTCCGCCGAAGCGATCGCGAAGATGAAGGCGCTGGGCATCGTCGCCGACTTGCAGCCCGCTTGGTTGTGGCTCGATGGCGCGACATTACATCGCCAGTTCGGCAATGACCGGCTCGCGTTCTTTCAGCCCTATCGCACGTTGTTCGACCAGGGCGTGATCGTCGGCGGGGGATCTGATCACATGCAGAAAATCGGCAGCCGTCGGTCGGTCAACCCATACAATCCGTTCCTCGGAATGGGCATCGCGGTGACTCGGCAACCACGGCGGTTCGACGGCCCGCTGCATCCGGAGCAACGCATCACCCGCGAAGAAGCCCTGCGGCTCTACACGATCAATAATGCGTTTCTCACGTTCGAAGAGAAGGAAAAGGGATCGCTCGAAGTCGGCAAGCTCGCAGACTTCGTGATTCTTAAATCAGACATCCTGACCTGCCCCGAAAGCGACATCACGAATATCGAAGTCCACGAAACTTACCTCGCCGGCAAACGCGTGTATCCTGTCCCCACACCGTGAACAACGCTTTGCGGTTTCGCGCTGCGTCCCAGTGAACCGAGTGCGCCCCCGGTTGCGGACAACCGAGGGCTAAATGGATGAAAATATGTCGAACGATGGTGACACCGAGAAACACTCCGCGACGCCGATTCTCATCGGACTCGGGATCGGTCTCGTGCTCGGTTTGATCGCCAATTTCGTCGGTGTCGCCGGACGGGAAACGCCCGCGAGTTGGGTGGCCACAGCCGTGGCCGTGGCGCAACCCGCGGGTCGCATCTTTTTGCGACTGATGATGATGGTTGTGGTGCCAATGGTGGTCGCGGCCCTCGCACTCTCGGTGGTCGAAATCGGCGATGTCCGCAAGCTCGGCCGGATGGGACTGCGCACGCTGGTCTTCACCGGCATCTTTTCGACGGCCGCGGTCCTCATCGGCATGGGATTGGTGAATCTCTTCCAGCCCGGTAACAGACTACCCGCCGAAACACGCGATCGGCTGATTGCGCTCTACAGCACGCCCAAAGCCGCAGGCGATGCGAAAGAGTCGGCGCAGCAGAAGCAACTGAAGGCGATCGAAGCTAACGCGGAGAAGAAGAAGTCGATCGGCGAAGTGCTTGTCGACATGATTCCCGAGAACCCGTTGCAGGAAATGGTCGGAGCCGTCGACGGCAGTTCCAAAGGGAACGGCATGCTCGCCGTGATGGTGTTCTCGCTGATCATGGGTCTGGCGATCACCTTGCGGATGGACGATTGCCGGCCGCTGATCGGCGTGCTGCAATCCATTCTGGTGGTGACGACCGTGATCATCGAGTTCGCCTTGAAGCTCGCGCCGCTCGGTGCGGGCTGTCTCGTCTTCGCGATCACCGCCCAGCTGGGTTTTGAGATCGTCCGCACGCTGGCGTGGTTCGCGGGCACCGTGGTCCTCGGGCTGTCGCTACAGCTGTTCGTGACGTACAGCTTCGTCATCTGGACGTTCGGGGGCATGTCGCCGTGGCGATTCTTTCATGACGCCGCAGAAGCGATGATTACCGCCTTCAGCACGTCGTCTTCCAACGCCACATTGCCGACGGCGATACGCGTCGCCGAAGACGACTTGAAGCTCCCGCCGGCGGTGTCCCGGTTCGTGCTCACGGTCGGCGCGACCGGCAATCAGAACGGCACGGCGCTCTATGAAGGCGTCGTGATTCTGTTCCTCGCGCAAGTGATGGGTGTGGAACTCAACTTCGCGCAGCAGTTGCAGGTCGTACTGATGTCCATTCTCGCGGGGATCGGCACGGCGGGTGTGCCCGGTGGATCGATTCCGCTCATCGTGGTGGTGATGAAATCCGTCGGCATCCCCGGGGAGTCCATCGGCATCATTCTTGGTGTCGACCGACTGCTCGATATGTGCCGCACGGTGGTCAACGTGATGGGAGATCTTGCGGTGGCCACCTGTGTGGCGAAGTCGGAGTCCGCGGCGGCCGCGCATGAAGAAGTCACTTCGCCTTGATCGTGACGGCGGTCAACTCGCCCGGTTTCAAATCGTAGGTCACGGCAGCAGTTTCTTGAGCATCACTGCCGGGATTGGGACGACCGCTGATGGTGTACTTGCCCGGCGGAATGTGTTCGTAAGTGATCTGGCCGTCGGCGTCGATGTTCCCACTGCCGGACCACTTGCCCACGGCTTCGCCCCCTTCGGGAAACACCTTCACGATGTAACCTTCCGGGCGTTGCGTCGCCGTGAAATCGACTTTGACCTGCACGCGCGCCGCGAGCTGCATTTCGAGTTTCACGTCCGACGCCGGGGCCTTGATCTTCGAGCCCAGGCCAGGGCGAACATATCCCGGCTTATGAACCCATAGCGTGACCGCTCCTGCAGGAACTTTGTCGTTGCGGAATTGCCCGGCGGCATCCGTTTTGACGGCGGTTTCCGTCGTGGCGTCGTACCGTTCCGCTTTGGATGTCTCAAATTCCATCCGCACGTCGACTTCACCGAGTGGCTTTCCTTTGGCATCCACCACGCGGCCGGTCACGGTCGTCGCCTTGCAAAGTGAAGAATTGTGCTGTGACCAGCGCGGCTTGTCGTCGTATTGACCGTAGGCAATGATCCGCGGCACATAACCCTCCGCGCTGATCACCACGCGGCCTCGTCCCGACACGACATTCTTCACCGCCCAATGCCCCTTTTCGTCGGTGCCGCCTTCGGCCATCCTTGGGTGAACCGCACCGCCTTGTGTCCGCGGATCGATGCCTTCAATCACCACCTTCGCGGCCAGAGGTTTGTTCGTGTCGTGATCGACGACGGTGCCTTCGAGCACATTGCCGTCGGTCACCTTGAAGCCGTGCGCTTCGAGACGTTCATCGATGACTTCGATTTCTTTGGGAACAATCACGTCTTCCCAGCGGACAAACCCGCCGGTGTAGACATCAATCTGTGCGAGGCCTTCCTCGCCGAGTCCCGGTCCGCGCAGAGCCGCGGGAAGCCCCTGCAGCATCTTCAGCCGGTCAGGCTGCCAGACCATGATGATCCAGTCGACCAGCGCCTTGGCCTGCTTGTCTTTGTCATTGTTTGTGTTGAGCCAGAAGCTGTGACCAAACCCGTCATGCAGGACGACGCGTTTTTTGGGAATGTCGACCTTGGCGTAATCTTGGAGGACAAGGCTGAGCGCGGTGGCGTCACCGCGACATTCGGCGTGCCATTGCCCGCCTCCGAATGGCGGGCCTTCCCACCAGGCGACGCGGGTTTCGGTATTGAAGACGGCGGCCGCGCCTTTGGGCCAACCGGGATCGGTGATCGGCTTGTTGCCCTCGCCGCCCATAATGAGCGCCCACGCGGGTTGTCCCAAAAGGACGACCGCCGTGGCAACGATCAGGGCACGGAGACCGCTGCTGTTAAACAAGATGCGAGCGCGTGGGGAAGTCATGAGAACTCTCCGAGAATGTGACGCCGATAGGAAATCACAATTCAGACGGAAAGTCTATGAAAAAGTTCCCAAGAATTTCAGACTCGTAGGGTCCGCTGTGCGGACCACTGCAATGACGGTCCGCACAGCGGACCCTAAGAACGCCCAAGTCGCTCCAGGACATCGCAAGCGCGGTCGAGGCCGTCGTAGCCGGTCGACCATTGCGCAACTTCACGGCAACGCGCTTTGATCGTTTCGTCGTGGAGGAGTTCCTCGAAGAGTGGAATCGCGCGCCTGGCGGTGAACTGGCCGGGTTTAAGGTACCGTGACACTCCCAGACGCTGACAGCGGTGGGCCACTTCGGGTTGATCATACGCGAATGGGGCATGGAACTGCGGAACACCGGCCCGCAAGCCCGTCGACGCACTGCCCATCCCCGCATGATTCACGGCGACGGCGGCATGGGGATAGATGCGCGAGTGCGCGGCGCGCGGGAAGACACGCACTCCTGCGGGCAGGGGACCGTCGATCATCTCTGGCGACGTGAGAAGCGCCGCACGCTGTTTGAGTTGCCGGGCGACCTCCATCACTTCATGAAAGAATTCCGCGGTGGCGGAAAGCGCGGAGGAGTGGCTGCACACCAGCGGCGGCGGCCCATCGTCCAGAAATGCTTGCAGATCGCCGGACAACGGTTCCGTCTCGTCGACTCGCGGCAGCGGGAAACCGACAAGCTCGGTGACCTTGGGCCATTCCGGCTGTTGCGGGGCGAACCATTCGGGGAACAGGCCGATGACGCAATCCGGCGACGCCGACCACCGACGAAAGTCCTTCCCGGCTGCGGGGGGAAGTTTCCACTTCGCGCGAGATACGTCCACCTTGCGGCCGAGCGCCCAATTCAACGCCCGGCTCATCACAAAGTCGGCGGTGCTGCGCAGCCAAGCGGGCACATCGCGGTGCCAGCCATCGGGATCGGACGCACTGAAGAATTGCGGCGTGGTGGTGTGCAGCGTGGCGAGCGGAAACGAGTGCGTCTCACGCGCGACACGGGCGCCGAGACACAAGCCGTGCGCCGCAACCACCGTGTTCTCTTTCAACCGGGAGATGATGCCGTGATAGACCGGATCTATGTCGGTGATAAAGTTCCGCAATCCGCCGCGGACGCGGTCATTGTGCGAGCGGTCGCGCTCGGCGGTTCGGCGGACGTTTTCTTCGACGGAGACAATGTCGACGAATTCAACCGCGACTTTCGCAGCGAGTGGACGGTACGCCCCGTTCCCCAGCACGACGACGTCATGCCCGCGCTGCTGCAGCCGATCGGCAATGCCAATCACGGGAATGGCATCCCCGGCGGTCGCGTTGAAGACAAGAATGAAGTGCATGGGAGTCAGATGAAAGGTTAAAGCGGTGGGGACAACTTGCGGCTCAGCGGGAGCTTCGCCCTCCCGATCTTAGGGAAACCGCTCTCAATGAATGAAGCGACCCCTGAGCTGCCTCAGGGGTCGCCTCGTTTTCAGTCGCTCAGCAGAGATTCAGCGAACCGAATCTCTGTTGCAGGAACTAGTCCAGCAGGCCGAGGAGGTTGCTCAGAGCACCACGACGAGCCTGGCTGTCTTGCGGCGGCACCGGAGCCGGAGCGGCCGGGACACCAGGAGCAGCCGGGGCCGGAGCATAGCTGCCAGCGGCCGGAGCACAGCCGGTGCCGCAAGCGGTGGCCTGGCCACACGGATTGCAGCAGCCGTCAACCACTTCGTAACCGCAGGCTTCGAGGGCTTCGACCGCTTGCTTGACGACGTGCTTGTCGCAGTCACCAAGGGCACAGGTCAAAGCAGCCACGACTTCCGGGCAGCAGCAGCAGTTCTTGCGGATCTGGTCGCCGATTTCGTCGGCGGCTTCTTTACGAACACCTTCGTCGGCGTCGTTGAGACCAACGATGAAGGCGGTCATGATTTCCGGGTTGCAGATGCAGTCGAACTTGTTGCCGAGCTTGCGAATCGCCTTCTGACGATCTTTACCCTTGCAGGCGGTTTGCGATTCGTAGATCAGGGTGGCAACTTCGCACGGATCGGCGTTGCAGCAACGAACTTCCGGGGTGCAAGCGGTCGGAGCACCACAGTCGTTCTTCTTGCCCTTGTTGTTGAAGAGACGGCCGAGGAGGCCACCACCCAACTTCTTGCTGTTGTTGCAGCAAACCGGAGCGGCACAAGCCGGAGCACACGCCGTCGGCGCGGCACAGGCCGGAGCACACGCCGCAGGAGCGGCACACGCCGGGGCACAGGCAGCCGGGGCCGGGGCACAGGCGGCGGGAGCCGCACAAGCCGGGGCACAAGCAGCCGGGGCCGGAGCACAAGCGGCCGGAGCCGGAGCACAAGCAGCCGGAGCCGGGGCACAGGTCGCTGCCGGAGCAGCACAGGCCGGAGCACAAGCAGCCGGAGCACAGCAGGTGGCCGGCGGGCAGCAGGTATCGCAGCAAGGCGGCTTGATGTCCGAGCACTTGCGTTGATAGGTATAGACGTTCGGGCAGCACGGCTTGACGATCACCGGCTTGCAACACTGGGGCTGACAAGTCGCGGCACAACCGCAACCCTTCGCGCCACCGCAATCACCACGCAGCGAACCGAGCAGACCGGCATCGGCCAGACTGTTCATGCTCATCGCGGCGAGCAGCGCGCCACAGACCTTGAGCCATTTCATGAAACAAGTTCTCCTTCCCTTGGGAATCTCGAAACTGCGGTCGTCCTGACCCGTGTGAACAGTCCTGAAACAGGAATATCTGACGACGACGTTCCTCCTCCGCCATCGGCCCGCCGCCATCAGCGACGCGCGTCGCACTCCTGTTTCCGGTTGCCGTTCACGTCGGCATCGAAGTTCCGACCAAACGTACGTCCGCTCTGTATCAAGGCGAGTCGTTCCGCAGACTCGGCAGTCCGGGCTTGGCAGGTCTCTCAGTCACGACTGGCGTGCGAGGAACCCTGCGCTCCGCAGGACTAACCCTATTGATCGGACTGGCCCGCGGGATGCCTTGAATCTCGCAAGTCGTTAAATGCCAAATTACTTACGTCGATTTGGTGCGAGCTTGTGCCGCGTTTTCCGCTTAGTGAAAATGGACCCGACTTTGACGCCTCAAGGTGTGCTGCCGACCGCCAAATCGGTTGAGAATGGATGCGATGCGGGGCTTTGGGTCGCCATCCGGTGACGTTCCGAGTTGTGCCGAACTTACCCGGCGTAGCGACGGCAAATTGACATTTCCCGGCACCACCGGCCCGTCGGCGTGTCACAGTGGAGACGCGCTCCGACCGCAGCAGCCAACAAGCCTTGCGCAGTCATCAAGGTCTTCGTAACACGGAGACCGACAGACGCAGCAAACTTTGCGCAGAGCGCGAGCTTGCATCAGAAAAGCGCGGCGTTCGTCGACAGTGCTGGGAACGTGGTTCTTAACCAGCGTATAAGACGTGTTCCCAGTGATTGCGGCGGAACGTGGATCGCCACCGTCCCGCTCAATCCGCGTACGGGTGGGATCTCTCCCGAGAGCACCTCGAAACGTACGCGGTACCAGGCCCCGACCAGTCGAGGGCCGTCAGCCCCGGCAACCGTCGGCAATCGCAAGCGCGCCGCGACGGTGGGATCAATCACCGGAGTCTGCGTGACAGCCAGATCGTGTACTTGTCCCGTGCAGAATCCCTTAGCCGCACCGTCGACAATCAGGTGAGCGGTCTGCCCAATTCGCAAGTCATCTACCGACGATTGCGGCAGCAGGGCGAACGCCTCGAATCGCTCCGCCGAGCCGACGAACCCGATCGTCGTTCCCGCGGTCACCCAGG
>DASRYX010000052.1:0-6935 GCA_035686985.1 Planctomycetaceae bacterium
GCTTCCTTATCCGCTTTCGCGGCCTGGACCGCCTGACGTGCCGTTGCCGCGGCAGCCGCTGCCTTGCCGCTGAGCCATGTCAGTTGTGTCCCCGGTTCGATCTTGCCCGGGGCGTCCACGAGAATCACGTTGGACTTGAGCTTCGTCCCCTCCGACGCCGCAACGACCGCTCCGCGGATGCCGCCGAACTCGACCGGCAGGCGTTCCCACGCAACAAGATCGTGCGGCGTGCCGAAGGCCGTGTTGACCTCGGCCTTCACCGTGTCGCGGGCTTTGGGGAGCAAGCCTTCGGTTTCCGGGCGCCACGAGAACTCGGCCTGCGGATTCTGGCTGCATCCCGCGAGCAGGACGAGGGCACAGCACAGGCCGCCGCGGGAGATTTGTCCAATTCGGTTCATCGAACGACTAAGCCTCGGAACGCCCTAGCGGGCGGAAGAGAGTTGGATAACCTTGGATGCGGGCCCCTGGAACTGTGCCAGCTTCGACGCCGCCACCGGGATTTCCTGCTCGGTGGTTTCGTTGGCCTTGATGGTGATCGACAGCGCCTTCTGCAGTTCGCCGCCCTTCTCGTGCCAGACTTTGAACTCGTGCTTGCCCGCCGGAAGATCCTTGATCTCGAATGTTCCGTCCGGCCCGCTGACCACAGCATACGGATGATCGACCGGCAGGTGATAGGCGACCATCCACGGGTGGACGTCGCAACCGACCTGGAACGGCTGTGATTCCGCCCGTGTATAAACGAGATTCACTCCGGTCCGATCGTTCGGCTGCACCCCCTGATTGAAGACGGAATTCCGCTTCGGATAGGTGTGCGTGTTGTGCAGGGCCGCGTCATCATTCAGGATCGTCACCGGCTGATTGGTCTGCACGACCAATGCATGCGGCAGGAAAATGCATGACTTCTGATCAAAGACCACCGGAGTGCTGGGCGGCGGTGGGACCTTCTTAGGAGACTTCGCGAGGTAGATGAAGACATTGGCCAGCCCGCCGTTGTTCACGACGACTGTCTCGTTCGGAATCGCCGTTACGCCGCAAACGGTCGGATCTTTCGGAGCGCCGCCAGCAGGATACTGCGGGGGCGGATTCGACAGGTCACCCTGAACGACGACGCGCCCCTTCAGCGATCCGAAGCCTTCCGCCGCAGCGGTCGTTTCCGTGGCTGCACCGGTGGTTTCCGTCGCCGCGACCGCTTCTGCGGCCGCTTCGGGATGACTCGGGCGAAATCTCACCGTGGTGTGAGCCGACGCACCACCACCACATCCGGCGGTGACCAGCAGCAGGCCGCAGACTCCCCCGGCGATGAGCCCTTGCAACTTGGACCGCATCACTTCGTCCCTCCCGTTTCCTCGTTCACTTTCGTCGCCGGTTGTGCGACTGCGGTTGTGGCTTCATTCGGTGCGGCCGCGTCAGCCCCCGCGTTTGGCGGAGTCGCGGACATCGGCGGTTCGTAAATGATCCGCCCGTCACGTTCCATCAGGCGATGGTAGTTCAGCAAGGCATCCCGGACGCCGATTGTCTGCCGATTTCCGTCGCCACCGAAGAGTTCCTCGAGAGTCTTCTTCCCGGCCGGGAAGTTCTGTGGCATCGAAGTATACGGCGTAATCCACGAGGGATGATACAGCCACAGCAGCAGCCAGTCGGGTCGGAGGCGTTCCCCGGCCATTTCCAGATTCGGTGCCCGGATATCCTTGGCCGGATCAGTACTGACCGGTGTGCGGCCGCCCACGGCGTGACATTTCACACAGAGCGGACTGTTCAGGACCTTCCACGTTTCCGTCAGGTAATCATGATCCTTCTCAGGGAAGGATGCGTGGAGTTCCTCGGTCTTCGTGCTCAGGTAGTCGCCCTCACGCTGCGGCACGGCCTGATACGGATAGACCGCACCATCCGCCGCAGCAAAGTAATTCGCCAGAGCCTGAGCTTCGTCGGCGCTCATGTTGAATCGCGGCATCCGCAGCACGGTGGTGTGCCGGATCTTTTCCGGGTTCCGCAGGAAGTTGAACAACCACGGCGTCTGGACCTTGATTCCCTCCTGATACAGCGGCGGCGGGGACGCCTGCCACGCGAGGGCCATCTGGTTCACGACCTTGGTTTCCAGCAGCCGGGTTGCGAGCCATTCGGCATAGCGTCCACCGTAAGCCGGGATGATCGACTGCAGTGCTGCCGCCGGGAAAATCATCTTGGTGGTCGGGAAGATCTCCTTTTCGCCGACCTTCAAGTTTTCCCATGACTCAACGACGTATTCCTGATCCTCGGGGTCATCCTCGGGATTCGGTACGGCGGCAAGAAGTCCGTGGAACGCGATCACCGGCAGCGTCTTGGTTTCATCGCCGACCTTCACGGTCTTCGTTTCGCCCGTCAACGGATTGCGCGGCGGCTTGAGCTTCTTCAACAGTTCGAGGGCGAGCGGGAATTCCGTCGATGTGTCGGACGCCTGCAAACCTTCGAGATCTGCCCCGTAGCGGATCTCCGGCATTTCGATCATGTGACAGCCGGTGCAGTTGAACTGCTGCAGCAGTGCTTCACCCTTGATGCGATCACCAGCCGGTCCGCGCGGGTTGTAAAGGTATTCGGGGTTCGGCGGCTCGGCCGTCAGACCGAGAATGAACGTGGCGATCGAATCGATGTCCTCTTCGGTGAAGGGGAACTTCGGCATCCGGAGCCGATCGTCATACGGCTTGGTCTCGACCATCTTGTAGTCGTAGCTGCGCGGCTGACGCAGCTTCTGCCACAGGAAGCCGGGGCGTCCATGATGACCGAGGCTGTCGTAGTAGAACGCTGCGGAGGTTTCACGATTCTCTTCCGCCGGCTCTTTGAACTCGCCCCGTCGGAACATGCCAAGTCCTTCTTGGACTCGCTCTTCGAGAGAACCGTCCGGCGCGAGCTGCAATGTGCGGAATTCACCGCCCCGCAATACTTCCAGCTGGACCGCGGTGCCCGGCTCGGACCGACGCAGCAAGCCACTTAGCTGTCCGGCGTCGACAATTGCCTGTCCATCAAAGCCAAGGATCACATCGTCAACCTGCAGCGCATCCTTCTCGCGCTTTTCAGTATCAACCCGCACCGCAGCGAGCGGCGTCACACCGGGGACCGACGCACGGATCCGCACGCCCTGATCACCTTCGACATGCAGCCGTGCGGCATCCGCCGGGGTCAGCGTTTCGAACGCCATTCCCAGTTCCGGCTGACCGTGGTGGTGCAGGTATTCGTGAATGTGTTCGAACGCCAGGCGCGAACGGTCCTTCTTGCCCCAGTCCTGCAGCGCGGTTCCGATCGGGCGGGCGGCTTCGAAGTTCGGGATCTCGTGGCAGCCGTAACAGCCGTATTTGCTGATCGTCTTGCGGCCCACATAGGTCAGCTTGCGCTGCTGCCATTCGTTCGCATCGAGGGCGCCTTCCGGTGCCATCGCGAGTTCGATCTCGTCGCCCTTGATGGACGCGGCGGCGATCGGGTACTTGCCCGACTGCATGAACTCGTCGATCTGCCCGGGGGTCAGTTGCTTCACCAGGAAGTTGCGGACGAGATCATCGAGCGAGGCACCATCGACGGAGATCGTGGGATACTCGGCGGTCGGCTTGAAGTCGGCCGGAGCGCCCGCGAGTTTCAACAGGAACGCGGCGATGTCCGCGGCCGGATCGACGGCATTTTCACCTTCGCCCTGCGGTTCGAGGAACGTGTACGGCATCTTCGTCCGCGGATGATACTTCTGCGGATCACGGATCCATGAGTAGATCCAGTCAAAGCCGGCTTTGCCCGCCTTCAACTTGGCGTGCATGCGGGAGAGTTCAGGACCGAAATCGGCATTGATCCCCTGCACGTCGCTGTGGGTGTGACAGACCGCACAGCCCTTGGTCGCGAAGAGTTCCTTACCCCGTTCGGCGTTCGGCAGATATCCTTCCGTGGGAGTCATCAACTCGAATGGTTGGGACTTCCCTAGCAGGTACGTCGTAATCCCCGCGAGTTCCACCGGGTTGAACTTCGCGGCGAGCTCATCATGCTGGTTCGTCAGCTTAAAGAACTGCGGCATCTTGGTATTGGGCCGGAACCGCTTCGGCTCTTCGGTCCAGTTTTCGATCCAGCCGCGATCCGCCTTGGTGGCGATGTGCCGCAGCGACGGACCGACCTTTCGCATCTTGCCAGCGACTTGCGTCGGATCGTTGGCGATCTTCTCGGCATCGTCAGCATTAGGTTCGAGCCGCAGGTCGACGCCGACGATCTTGGTGCCTTCGAAACCATTGATTTCGTGACAGCCGAAACAGCCGTAGGTCTTCACGAGTTCATAGCCGCGGACAACCTTCGGAGCGGTCTTACCGTATTTCGGCGAATGACCGAGTTCCACGACGTTGACGTGGCACTTAATGCAGCCCGATTCCTCAAACCGCTTCGGGTGCATCGGGTGCTCCCAGAAGTGGTTGTCGAACCATTTGTAGTCGTGTTCCCACTCATGCATGATGCCGGGGTGATTCGGCGTATGAGACGCATTCTGGAACGATGTCCCCGAACCCTGGCCCGAATGGCAGGAGGTACAGCCGAACTTCGGCAGCGGATGCGGGCTCGATGACGTGAGAAACAGATCGAGCCGCGGGTGCGAAGCGTACGGGTGTTCGAACGTGCCCGAGCCCTTCTCGCCGCTGCCGTGCGGGAACGCGGGGTTGGTGCCGACATCGACCGAGTCGATGCTGAGATGGCAGGTGCGGCAGCGATCGAACCGCTGGACTTTCGTCAAACCGCCGAGATCGATCTCCAGCCGCGGCATCCAGTCCTGCTGAATGCGCTCCGGCGAGTTGAAGCCGTTGATGATCGGCAGCAGCATTACGTTCCGCTTGAACGCCGAGAACGGATTGGACGGCTCGATCTTATTGACAGCGGCGGTCAACCGTGTCCGGTCAGCATTCAGCGCTTTCAGCCGCTGCTCCGCCTTTTCTTTCTCCGCGGTGAGTTCGGCGAGTTCCGCCTTCGCTTTGGCAACTTCCAAGCTTTGTGTGCTGAACCGGTTTTCGTATTCCGTTGCGTCCTTTTCGGCCGCCTCATAGGTTTCCCGGAACTCGTCCTGGATTGCCTTGCGCTCATTGTCACGGACTTTCAGCCCGTAGGTTGCCCGGGCGACGTCACGAACCGCGCGCTTGACGCGGAGTTCACGCATCGTCGCCGCGGATTTCTGCGAAAGCTCCGCCACGCGGTTCTGCCGCTGCTCCAGCTCGGCTCGCTGGGCGAGAAGTTGATCCGTGACCGCTTGCAGTTCGGCACGGGCTTCCGCCTCCTCCTTCTGGAATTCCGGATCCTTCGTGAGGCTGGCGATGCGGGCTTTGTCGCGATCAGCGACGTTCTTCAACGCCGTCCGCTGGAAGGTTCGCCATTCGTCCGCGTAGTCCGCCCACATCATCCACAGCGTGACAGCGAAAAACGTCACGGCGGAGAACGCGAAAATCTTGTGCATCCGCTTAGGGTCGCGGAGATAGTCTTCAGTCGCCGGCATAGTGGGCACTCAGTCCGCGGGAATCCGAAATCCAACCAACAACGGTTCGATCCGCAGTCTGCCTAAATGTTAAAAAACCACTCCGGAATCGCCACGATGTACTTCAGGTTGAAGGACCATCGCAGCACCATCTTGATCGGCAGGGACGCCATGAACAGCAGCAGGTTCGCCAGGACCATGTACCGCAGGAAGCCCATCCGGATGTAGAACTTCCGGAAGATCGTCACGGCCATGAGCGGCGGCAGCAGCACGAGATACGCAAACGTCAGCAGCAGCCCCAGCCATTCCCGCAGCAGGATGTATCCTGCTTGCGTAAACCCATCGGAACCCGCGGGAGCCACCGGCATCCGCGTGTTCATCACCTTGTACCAGAACCACTCCGAGATATTGACGTTGTTGAGCAGCTCAAGTTTGTGCACGTCCCAGAATTCATACGGCCCGAAGAAGTTCCAGTTCGGTCCCCGCAGGAACGTTCCCAGCACGATCATCGCAACCCACAACGGCAGGAAGCCGAAGAGGAACATGCTGATCGCAAACTTGCGGTCATTAAAAGTGTAGTAGCCATTGCCCAGTTTGTTGAAATCGATGTACGGAATCGCCATCAAGCCCACGAGAATCATGCTCGGCAGCACCACCCCGGCCATCCATGGGTCGTAGTACACGAGCATTTCCTGCAGCCCGAGGAAGTACCACGGGGCCTTCGACGGGTTCGGCGTCTTCGCTGAGGATGCTGGCTCTTCCAGAGGTGCCTGCAGCACAATGCCCCATGCGACCAGCAACGCGGTCACAAGCACCATGCAGATCAGCTCGCTGTAGACCAGGTCCGGCCACACGAGGATCTTGTCGTTCTTCTCTTCCGAATAGAGCGGCTTCCCGGCGGCCTTGCGGTTGTCGTTGTCCACAGCCCGTTCAAACGCCAGCCAGGTGAAGTACGCGCAGATGAAGAGCATCGCGACGATGGGGACGTTGTCCGGCTTGCCGACGATCTGCCGGAAGTCGTAGTCGGTCATGCTCAGGGCGAGGAAGATCAGCGACAGGTTGAGCAGAATCCAGCCCACCGTCGGCTTGACAATCCATTCCCGCAGCAGAATCAGCGCCACGAACAGGCCGACCGAGAGTGTGAAGAAGCTCACGGGACCCGACAGGTAGTCGACGAACGACTTGAAGGCTTCCGGCATGCGAAGCAGGAACATCTGCGGGCTGTTGTAGCCAGTGAGATGCGCGGTCGCGATCATTCCGAGGATGGCCGCATATAGCGCCCAGATGCCGGAAACCGGGATACCCTGGCCCAGAATCTTGACTTCGCCATCTTTGTGATAGCTGCGCCAAACCCAGACCGAGTTCATCAGGAACAGCAGCAGGTAGAGCCATCCCAGGCCGAAAATGACCGAGGCAGTAAGATCGGGATGATGCTCAAGCATGGTGCAACCGTTGAACCGTCAAACCGTAGAAATAAGAA
>DASRYX010000053.1:0-6260 GCA_035686985.1 Planctomycetaceae bacterium
CCGCCGACCATGTGCGGAATGCTCGGGCCGTAGACATCGGCGTCCATCAGGCCGACCGTGGCCCCGAGCGTTTTCAGCCCGTAGGCCAGCGAGGCCGCGACCGTACTTTTGCCGACGCCCCCCTTACCGCTACCGACGGCAACGACGTTCTTTACTTTGAGGCCAATCGAGCCGCCGGTGTTTTTGCCTTTCGTCACCGCGGTGAAATCAACCGACACCGTGCCGACATCCGGCACATCCGCGAGCGCCTTCTGCACGGCGGCGGTGATGCGCTCGCGGCCCGGATACGCCGGGGTCGGGAGTTCAATGCGAATCGTGGTCCCGGCGGGGGAGGTCGTTGCCCCGCGGAGCATATCGAGTTCGCCAAAGCTCCGGCCGATTTCCGGATCATTGACGCGGCGGAGACGTTCCAGCAGTTGAAATTCAGTCGGCATGAGTCACTTTCGAGGCACGAAAACCGTTGAGCGAGGCCTGTTCCGGGAGAGCGAAGCTCCCGCTGAGCCGCCGCGGGCGACGCGCTGGAACGAAAGGCGGCTCAGCAGGAGCTTCGCCCTTCCAGAACATTCTCCTGCGGATTTATAGCACCTCGCCGTGCGACAAACCACCGGCGCGAGTGCCTGAGAGAGAAAGCGGACTCAATTCGTTGAGAGAATGAAGCCAGGATACCAGGCGATTAATCCGGCATATTCATCCGGCGAAGCGCTATTGATCCGATAGCTGAGTCGAGCATTCTTCACATCGTCTAGCGCGGCGAACGTCCATCCATGAGATGCCAGCATCAGATGATTCTCTTGGATGTGCCCTGCGAGGTCGGGTGTCGTGGTAGACCAAGCGACTCCACAGGCCGCACAAACCAGGAACAGGCGCCCTGTTACTAACGCTCGCGCAATCAGAACATCGTTGGCCAGGCAATGAGGACATCCGGCATCATGAATGTGCATGGACGTACCAACCTTCTCGCAGATCGGACCATTCATTCCCGGGTGATGAATTCGTCCAGGTTGAGTAGCGCTCTTGCTACGGCCGTCCATGCGGCGGCTTCCGTGATGGCGGACGGCTTCTCGATCCAGCTTTTCACAACGGTCTCGGCGTCTTCGGGATGCGCGGCGAACGCTTCGCGCTGTTGTTGCAGGAACTGTCTGAGCCGGGCGGCTTCCAGCGATTGCGGTTCGCGGCCCAGCGTCGAGATGACGGCGGTTCGCAAACGGGAGGAGTCATCACCGGGTTCGGACATGAGTCGTTGAGCCAGTCCCGCGGCGAACTCGGTGAACGTTTTGTCGTTGGCGAGCGTGAGGGCCTGCAACGGAGTATTGGACCGGTTGCGGCGCGTGCAGGTCACGTTCGGATCGGGAAAATCGAAGACCGTCAGGCCCGGATACAAACTGCTGCGGAGCAACTGCGTGTACAGCGCCCGTCGATAGCGACTCGCCCCTTCGGCGTCTTTCCACGGCTTTTTGTCCTGTGTGAAATCGAACACGCCGTCGGGTTGCGGGGGGGTGACTGGCACGCCGCCGATTTCTTCGGCGAGCAGCCCGCTGACTTCGAGCGCGGCGTCACGAATCGATTCCGCATCGATCCGCAGACGATTCTGTCGTCCGAGCAGTTTATTGAGCGGATCAACTTCATCGAGATCATCGCGATGCACCGACGATTGCCGGTAGGTCTCCGATGTGACGATCAATCGATGCAGGTTCTTCAGGTCCCAGCCCGTGCGAATGAACTCGTCGGCGAGCCAGTCGAGCAGTTCGGGATGCGTGGGACGATCACCCTGCACGCCGAAGTCGTTCTCGGTTTCCACCAGGCCGCGGCCGAAGTAGCGCTGCCAGACGCGGTTCACGATCACCCGCGCCGTCAGCGGGTTCTCCGGCGAGACCAGCCAGTGGGCAAAATCGAGCCGGCTTGCACGGTCACCGCTGGCTTTGATTGCGGGCAGGACGGCGGGTGCACCCGGTTGAACCGGGGCCCCAGTTCGCAGGAAATCGCCGCGGATCATCACAAACGTCTCGCGCGGCATCGCCTCTTCACTGACAACCATCGTGCTGACGAACTGCGGTTCCTGCTTGCGCAGCCGGGCGATTTCATCGAGCTGCGGGAACTGCTCCCGTGCGGTTGTGGTGGCTTTGAAGTGCGCCGTCAGATCCCGCTTGTGGACATCTGAGCGGTCACGCGGCGGCAGGTCGACTGCGTTTTTCACATTGAACGGAAGCGCTTTCTTGTCCTCTTCGGTCAGTGTCTTTTCCCACGCGTCCTGAGCCGTCTGGATGGTTTCGGCGCTGGCTTTGAGCTCTTCGTCGAGCCGGGCAATCGCGGCCTGGATTTCGATCTTCTTCGCCGGTTCGTTCCGCGCCAGCTGGTCGCGCGTGGGGACATCGATCCGCGGGGCAGCCTGATCGCCGGGGATGAACGACGTCGAATTGTAGACCGCGAAGAGCTGATAATATTCGCGCTGTGAGATCGGGTCGTACTTGTGGTCGTGACACTGCGCACAGCCGACGGTCAGCCCGAGGAACACCGAGCCGGTCGTGTTCACGCGATCGACGACGGCTTCGACGCGGAACTGCTCGGGGTCGGTGCCACCCTCTTCGTTGATGAGCGTGTTGCGATGGAACCCCGTCGCGACGAGTTGCTCCAGCGTCGGTTGCGGCCGCAAATCCCCGGCGATCTGATCGATCGTGAACTCATCGAACGGCTGATTCGCATTCAACGCCTCAATGACCCAGTCGCGATATTTCCAGATCGTACGCGGCATGTCGCGCGTGTAACCGTTCGAGTCGGCGTACCGCGCGGCGTCGAGCCAGTCGCGTCCCCACCGTTCGCCAAAATGGGGTGAGGCGAGCAACCGATCGACCAGACGCTCGTAGGCCGATGGTTCGTTGTCTGCGAGGAACTCCGTGATCATCGTGGGCGACGGCGGCAGACCGAGCAGGTCCAATGCGACCCGTCTCAACAACGTGTGTTTCGGAGCAGGGGGCGAGGGCGTCAGGTTTTCAATCGCAAGTCGTTGCCGAATGAAGGCGTCAATCGGATGGGTCACCTCGGGCAATGACGGGACCGGAGGGCGACGGATCGGCTGGAACGCCCAGTGTTCGCTCTGCACGACTTCCAACGGGGCAACGACTTCATCGGTCGGCGCGACCGCTCCGGCATCGATCCAGCGTTTGAGCAGCTCGACTTGTTCGGCGGAGAGCGCCGGTCCTTCTGGCGGCATCTTTGAAACGCCGTTGGTCCCGGTCACCGCGTGCATCAACAGGCTGTCCGCGCTCGTTCCCGGAACGATCGCGGGGCCGCTGTCTCCGCCGGTGACCGCCCCCGATCGGCTGTCCAGACGCAACGTCGCCTGTGGGGCTTTGGTCCCGTGGCACCGCGTGCACTTGTCCATGAGCAGCGGTTTGATCTCGCGCAGATAGTCCGGACCTTCGGCGGCGGCGACTGCTGCCGTCATTAACGCAATGATCGCCAGAATCTGCATACACGGGCGAGCGGGGGGACGTGAGTCCCCTCGGTGATTCGATTTCCGGAGATCGTGTTGCCGTGTCTGTAACATGCGAGGCGGTCACATCGCGGTTTGTCGGGTGGAAGAATTCTGCTGGAGAGAAATCACCGGGGGGACTCACGTCCCCCCGCTCGCCATGTCAGCTGAGGATGTCATGCACCACATGGCCGTGAACATCGGTCAAGCGGAAATCGCGGCCGCTGTAACGGTAGGTGAGCCGCTCGTGATCGAGGCCGAGCAGATGCAAAATCGTCGCGTGCAGATCGTGCACATGCACCGGGTTCTCGACCGCCATGTTGCCGAACTGGTCGGTGTTGCCGTAGGCGAGGCCGCCCTTCACGCCCCCGCCGGCGAGCCACATCGTGAAGCCGCGGCTGTGATGATCGCGGCCCTTCGCTCCCTGTGACCACGGCGTGCGACCGAACTCGCCGCCCCACACCACGAGTGTCTCGTCGAACAGCCCGCGCGACTTGAGATCCCGCAGGAGCGCCGCGATCGCCTGATCACTCTGCTTCGCATGATTCGCGTGGTTGGTGATGTCGCCGTGATCATCCCACGGCTGCCCGTTGCCGTAGTAGAGCTGCACCATCCGCACACCCCGTTCAACGAGCCGTCGCGACACCAGGCACGCATCGGCAAACTGGCCACTGCCGTACAATTCTCGCGTTGCTGCAGTTTCCTGATGAAGATCGAAAACTTCTTGCGCCGCGAACTGGAGTCGAAACGCCATCTCATAAGATTGAATGCGGGCTTCCAGCTGCGCATCGTCTGCGCGGGCCGTCTGATGTTCGCGATTGAGTTCCTGAATGAGATCCAGCTGCCGGCGCTGCACGGCGGGGGGCAGCTGGCTGTTGTGCACGTGCTGGATCACCGACTGCGGATCCAGCTTGCTGTTGTTGATGTGGCAGCCCTGGAAGATCCCCGGCAGAAAACTGTTGCCCCATAACTGTGGCCCGACCACCGGCTTGCCGGGACACAGCACGACATACCCCGGCAGGTTTTGATTCTCGGTGCCGAGACCGTACGTGAGCCACGACCCCAGACTCGGCCGCGTCGGCTGCGAGTGCCCCGAATTCATGATCAGCAAACCGGGCTCGTGATTCGGGATGTCGGTGTGCATCGACCGGATCACGCAGATGTCGTCGATCACCTTCGCGACATGCGGATACAGCTCGCTGACTGGAATGCCCGCCTGTCCATGCTGCTGGAACTTGTATGGTGAAGGAAACAACTTGCCGACGGAGCGCTGATAGTTCTTCGTCAGTTCTTCGGGTTGTTGACCGGCGTATTCGGACAGCGCAGGCTTGGGATCAAACGTGTCGAGATGCGACGGTCCACCGTTCATGAAAAGAAAGATGACGCGCTTCGCGCGCGGCGCGAAATGCGGGGCTTTTGGCGCCAGCGGATTGTCCGCCGATGAGGTTGCGGCTGCGAGCAAGTCCTGCTGCGCCAGCACGCTGGCCAGTCCGAGCGTGCCGAAACCAGCGCCGGTGCGGGCCAGCCATTCGCGACGTGTGAAGGGCGACATGCTTGCTCCCGTTCAATCGATGAACGCAAATTCGTTGGTGCCGAGCAACGCCTGGGCGTACTGTTCCCACGCCGTCAGTTTCACTTCGGTGGCAGAGACTTCCGCCGGCAACGCCGCGTTGAGGAATTTCAGTCCGAGTTGCCGCTCCCCGTCAGTCGGTGCTCGCTGGAACAACCACTGGTAAACACGCTCGATGCGCTGTGCATCATCAGTCATTTTCTCCGCCATCACCCGCTGTGCGACCGTCTGAGCCTGCTTCACGATGAACCCGCTGTTGAGCAGGAACAGTTGCTGCATCGGTACCGTGGTATTGGAACGCCGTTCACTGGTGAGATTCGGATCGGGGAAATCGAACAGTCGCAGCGTGGCATTCAGATCATGTCGGCTGATCGCGGAGTACAATGTGCGGCGGCGATGATTCGCATCATTGAGATTCTGCGACGGCCCACCGACGGTGAGATCGATCTGGCCACTCACCTGCAGCGCGGCGTCACGCCAGGTTTCGATATCCATCCGGCGACGGTTCTGCCGCCACAACAGCCGGTTGTCGGGATCGATCGCGTTGGGATCGGTCCCGCCTTGTGACAGCGCAACCTCACTACTCTGGCGATACGTCGCCGACAGCAGAATCTCGCGATGCAGCCACTTCAACGACCAGCCCGCTTCGATGAACTTCGCCGCGAGATGATCGAGCAACTCGGGATGTGTCGGCCGTTCACCGAGCAAGCCGAAGTTGCTCGCGGTACCGACGATCCCTCGGACGAAATGATGCTGCCAGACGCGGTTGACGATCACTCGCGCGGTCAGCGGATTCGCCTGCGAGGCAATCGCGCGAGCCAGCTCAAGACGACCACTGCCCTCTTTGAACGGTGTCGTATCCACAATTGTCAGAAACCGCCGCGGCACCTCTTCGCCAAGGTCCTTGTGATTCCCGCGGACGTTGACCTTCGCGTTCGCCGGTTGACCATCGGAGAGACTGTGCGCGAACGGGTACTTCGGTCCCACCGCCTGCTTCAGCTGCTCGATGTCTTTCTGGATCGCCGTGAGGACGGCTTTGCGATCGTCGGACAACAGCTTTTCAATCTGATCCTTCGGGATCGCGAACGGCGCATTACGATCGGTGAGCAAGCCTTTCAAGAGTTCTGCGCGAGGGCCCTCCAGATTCGGTTTGGCAACGTTCTTTTTCGCTTCTTCGGTCGCGGCAGCGGCACGTTGTTGTTCGTATTCCGCTTCGAGACG
>DASRYX010000054.1:0-7227 GCA_035686985.1 Planctomycetaceae bacterium
GGACTGCGTCGTGGTTTCCCCTTCCGCGGGCATCGCATCCTTGGCGACCGGTTCATCGCCGCGGTTCTCTTGTGGAGCGGTCGTTTTCGGCGACGGATCAAGGAAAGACTTCAGAAAGTCATCGACGGCATTCGCCCCCGGAATCGCCGGCGGCGTGGATCGCGGAGCGCGAGGCGGGGCCTGTTCCGCGGCCGGTTGTTCGGTCTCCTGTGACACGAGCCGCTGCAGGCTCGCAGTCTTCGTCGGTGTAGACGGCGGCGGCGCTTCCGTGCGGCGTTCGTCTTCCCGGCGCGACGACCGGTCCGCGGGCGGAGACTGGTCCCGTAGCGGGCTCCCATTGATCGAGGGCACCTTGCGGTCTTCGATCACCCTCGGCTTCGACGGCACAACCACCCGGATCGGCGGTTGACCGGAATTCGCCCACACCTGCTTGAGCAGGGGCAGCACTTCTTCCGGATCACGACCGTTGAGCGAGAACGTGCGGATCGGCCCGCGCTGCGAACCCTGTCCGGCTCCGCCCCCATCGCCCGGCTCGCCGAGCTGCGTGAGAATCGCGCGGACTTGCGTGACCTGATCGGGCGTGCCGCGAACCATCAGGCGGCGACCTTGCGAATCGGCTTCAATCGACGGACCACGGGAACCTTCGGCGGCGAACAGATTCTTCAATGTCCCGGCGGCACCGACGGGATCAAGCCGGATCAGGTTGATGACGGCGACGGAGCTCGATCCTCCTTCACCGGCGACTTCTTTGAGGTACTTCTCGACTTCCCGATGCTCCTCGTCGGTTCCCTGAATGTGCAACTTCGCCGTGCGGGAGTCATCCACAATCACCAGCCCGGGCATGATGAGACTCAGCGTCCGCGCGACTTGAGAAGCATCCGCTCCGGCGACGCTGTACGCTTTCAGGCGGATCGGGTTGTCCTCGGCACGGATCTGGTTGCCATCCACATCCTTATCGGTATCGAGATTCTTGACGGCTTCTTCGACCAGCCGAACATACGCTGCCGACGCGGTGACCAGCAGGTGGTTCGTGCGGGCATCCGCGGTCACTTGGATCTTGCCCGCATACGGCGACTGTGTCGCACTGGTTGAACTGCGTGACGTCGGCTGCGGTTGTTGTTGCTGGTCACGGCCGTCGCGGCCGTCCCTTCCGTCGCGGCTGCCATCCCGGCTCCAGCCACCGAAGCGTGGGTCGCCGCCGAAGCCCCCGAACCCACCAAACCGTGGATCGCCGCCGAAGCCGCCGCCAAATTGCGGCGTGGTGGCGACGGATGTCGATAGTGCCGGGTTCAGACCGAACAGCTTGCGGATCATCCGCTCGGCTTCGAGGGCCGAGATGTGTTTCACCGGAATCGCCTTGAAGGCCGATTCGCGGTTGTCGATGTTCGCGCCCCCTTTCAGGAGCCCATACACCCGGCGGACATTTGAACCGATGTCGGTGATGCTGATCGAATTGAGATTCTTGATCGCGACCGCTTTGCCCTGCGGACCGAGCAGTTCGCGGACTTCACCGACGACTTTGTCCGCTTCGACGGAATCCAGCGGAATCACGAGGTTGATTAGCTCGTTCTTGCCCCGCTCAGGCAGTTCCTCCACGCTGACCGTCGGCACCACGTTGGGCGGAATGCCGTCGTCAATGTTGAAACAGACGAGGAACCGGTCGCGACGGACGAGAATGTAGCCCTTCTGCAGGAGATAGCCGTTGATCACGTCGAGGGCTTCAGTGACCGTGTATTCTTGATTGTCGAGATAATTGAACGTCCCCGGAGGAGTATCGGTGAGATCAAGAGTCAGACCGGCCTTCTCGGCGAAGTCTTTCAGGACTTCGGTCCAGGGAGCGTAACGGAAGTTGAACGAGAGCCGGATGCCATCGCTGCCGCGGGGAGCCGGGCCGCCGGTGTTGAACGACGAGACGACCGCCGCCCCTTCCGGGACGATGACGTTCGATTCGGGTCGCGGCCGGCGGGGTTCCCCATTCATGCCGCCGGGCCCGCCGCCTTCTCCGCGTGGTCCCCGATTGAAACCCCCACCGGGGCCGCCCTGTCCGCGCTGCTGCTCGAACCGCGCGCGCATTTCCGTGACTTTTTCGGTGTATTCCGCCTTGCCGCCTTCCCATTTGGATGTCTGATCGCGGTTGAGCACCTTGAGCGCCTGGCTCTCCAGCTCTTTCAGCTTGGCCTTGCGATCATCGTCGCTGGCGTCTTCCCCCAAGGCGTCCATCGCGGGGCCGATCTCGTCGCGGATTTTCTGCAGTGCATCCTTCTGATCGTCCGTCAACTCGAGCGCCTCGATCGCGCCGTGGGCGGGATGATCCCGGAAGAACCGGTTACCGCTGGCGGAGGCCGCGCCGAGGAAGCTGTCGGGTTCCATGAGCATCATGGCGCGGAATCCGCCGCCCGGACCACCCCGTCCACCCCGTCCCCCTGGACCGCCGAAACCACCCTGAGGGCGCTCGCCGCCGCCGGGAGGTTGAGCATCAAGGTCCACGACCGTGCCCGCACAGACAGCCGCAATCAAAGCCCAGCGGTTGAGCGTCTTCATCTGTCCACCACCCCGGTGTCTAAAACCATCCGCCGCGCGCCCTGCGAACCGGCAACCGGTCGGCGAGCTTTCCCACGCAAATTTCCGCGGAAAATCCGCCGCATCCTACCGCGCGCGTCCCCCCTGTCACCTGCCGAACCGTTTTTTCGAGTGACTTCCTAGAAGAAAAACCCCGTCGACAGCCTCTGTGTTTCGCCGGACGGTGTTCTTCCGGTGTGCTTTTAGGAGATTCCCGAAACTTTCGCCGTTGCGACGGGTTCGCTCTTTTGGCGGCCCGCGAGGGTTCGACTACAATGGTGCCGACTTCACGACCGGGAAACTCCCGCGTCTTGTACTTCGACCGGAGAATCGGTGTGCTACGCAAATCCTGTCTCTGCCGGATTGTCTTCTGCCTCCTCGCAGGACTGGGGTCGGGTTATAGCGGTTGGGCGCAAGATTCCAACCGGGACGACAATCGCGGTGAACGCTACTTCCGGGAGATGGACCGCGACAAGGACGGCACCATCACGGAGGAGGAATACAACTACGTCGACGGCCGGTTGCGCGACCGGCTCAAGGAAGTCGGCCTCGCGTACCGCCCCGGTCTGACGCTCGAAATGTTCTCCAAGGCGGGTCCGAAGCTCGACGAACTGCGTCAGAAAGCCCGCGAGCAGGAGCAGAAAGAACGGGAAAGCCGGGGCGAAAGCAGCCGCGGCAGCTCGGACCGCGGCGGCCCCCCCAGTCGTGGAAAACCGAAGGAAAAGGTGAGAATCAACGTCGATCTGCCGGCTACCTACACCGCGGTCGACAAGGATCAGGACGGGCAGATCGGTCTGTATGAATGGGAACGGTCGAAATTCGCGGAATTCCGGGCCCTCGATCGCAACGGCGACGGCTTCCTATCACCGAAGGAACTGATTGCCGGACCGCGTGCTGTGGCGACCACAACAACGCCCCAGCCCGCTGCGACCACCCCCGCGGCACCTGCGGCGTCCACGACTCCGGCCGTGGCATCCCCCGGAAAGCCCGCCGTCGCGGTCTCCGCCACGAAGCCCGCCGCGACACAACCGACCCCCACGCCGCCCGAAGATGACCGGGAAACCAAGCAGGCCAAGGTCTTTTTCAAAGGTCTGGACAAAAACAACGACGGCACCATTTCGCAGGAAGAATGGTCGGAAAGCCGCGGCGTCCGAGTGAAATTCGAACAGGCCAATGTCGCCCCGTCGCTGCCGCTCAGCGAGGAAGAGTTCGTCAAAGAATACCGGGCCCTGGAACAGAAGAAGTCGTCCGCGACGTAATCTCAGCGCGCTCACCTGTGGAAACTGTTTTTCTGTGAACCTGACTGTCAACGGTGAACCGCGTGAGCTGCCGGACGGCACGACCGTCCGTGATCTGCTACAATCGATGCGCTTGGACCCGCGGTATCTCGCTGCGGAGGTCAACCGCGAGGTGGTCTCCCGGACGCGACACGCCGAGCACGTTCTTCAAGCTGGCGACGTGGTGGAAATCGTCACTCTTGTCGGCGGCGGTTAGCACTGACCAGCCCGCAGGGCAAACAAGGGATTCTTGCCTTTCGATGACCAAAGAATTCCTTGCTCGCGCTGCGGGCTGGTGCACTTCTGTTGCCGCGTTTCAACGTCGTGGCAAAATGTGAGCTAGGTTTCCGATACGCCACAGCCCGCGGGATGCGGACCGGTGCGCGAACAGGGAACCGGCGCGCATGCTGTTCAACAGTTTCTTCTTCTGGCTGTTCTTTCTGACGGTCGCGACGCTGTATTGGCGGCTGTCGCACCGCGGGCAGAACGTCCTGCTGCTCGTCGCCAGTTACTACTTCTACGGCTGCTGGGACTGGCGGTTCCTCGGGCTGATCTTCGCCACCACGACTTGGGATTACGCGCTGGCGCGGCTGATCGCCGCGACGGAGCATCCCGGTCGACGCAAGGCGCTGCTGGTTCTTGCGGTCACGGTGAGTCTGACCGTGCTCGGGTTCTTCAAGTACTACGGGTTCTTCTCAAAGGAACTCGCCGCGCTGATGACGTCGGTCGGTTTGACGCCGCTGCTGCCGACGCTGCAGATTGTGCTGCCTGTCGGTATCTCGTTCATGACATTTCAGTCGCTGAGTTACACGATCGATGTCTACAAACGGGAGCTTCAGCCGGTCCGCAGCTTTGTGGACTTCGCGCTGTATATCGCGTTCTTCCCGCAGCTCGTCGCCGGGCCGATTGAACGGGCGAAGACGCTCTTCCCGCAAGTGATCAAACCGCGGACGTGGAAACCCCAATTCTTCGCGGAAGGTCTGCACGACATCGTGCTCGGCCTCTTCCAGAAGGTGGTCGTCGGAGACAACATGGCGGTTCTCGCGAACTGCGTGTTCGCTACGCCGACGGAGCAGCTGACCGGTCCCGAAGTGCTGCTGGGAGTGTATGCCTTCGCGTTTCAGATCTACGGCGATTTCGCCGGATATTCGTCGATGGCCCGCGGCGTCGCGAAGTGGCTCGGCTTTGACCTGATGCTCAACTTCAAGCAACCCTATTTCGCCATCGATCCGAGCGATTTCTGGCGGCGCTGGCACATCAGCCTGTCGCAGTGGCTGCGTGATTACCTCTACATCCCGCTGGGTGGAAGTCGTGGCGGAGAATGGCAGACAAACCGCAATCTGATGATCACGATGCTCCTTGGCGGACTCTGGCACGGGGCCAACTGGACGTTCATCCTCTGGGGAGCGCTGCACGGTCTGCTGCTCTGCGGTTACCGCGTCTTCGTTCCCCCGGTGAAGAGCGAAGAGCTGACGTGGCCCAGTCGCGTCGCGCGCATGGTGCTGATGTTTCATCTCGTCTGTCTGGGCTGGCTGCTGTTCCGCGCGGAAACGATTTCTCAAGCCGGCGGAATGTTGTGGCAACTCGTCATGGTGCCGGGGGTGACGCCGCTCGCGACGACGATCCTTGGCACGATGGTGCTCTGTGCGGGACCGCTCATGCTGTATGAAGCGTGGCTCGAAGCCCGCGGGAGCAAAGAAGCGTTGCTCGACATTCACTGGCTACCGCGCGGCCTGGCGTATTCGTATGTCGCGCTGATGTGTCTGTTCGTTCCGCCCCCGGTCGCCGCGACCTTCATTTACTTTCAGTTCTGACGTCCCACCAGCCGCGTGTGATTTGAGAGAGATCCGACATGAATCGTGCTGGTCTACAGTCCAACCCGCCGCTCCGGACAGCGGAAGTGTCGCTGGCGGAATTGCAGCAGCTGGAAGGCCAACTGCAATCGTTGCGCGACGCCGATGCGGCCACGTCATCGAAAGCCCGAACGGGTGAGTGGCGGTCCGTCGCGGTGGTTGTCGCCGTGCTGGGACTGTTTGAGGCCGCGTTTCTGCTCGGCAAGCACAAGCTGTCCAAGGACGTCGAGCATCTGCAGGCGTTCTCCACGCTGGCAGCGAAGCTGGAACACGCGCCCGCCGGGCAACCGAAGATCCTGTTCCTCGGCAACTCGCTGACCCGCTACGGAGTCGAGGAAGCCACATTCCAGCAGCAGTTCGCCGAACTCACGGGCCAGACCGCAACGACGGTGAAAGTCGTCCCGGACAACACCGCGGTCGCCGATTGGTCGTACGTCTTTCGGAATCAGTTCACCACCGGCGGTCGCGCTCCGGACATGCTTGTGATTGGCTTCGAAGGAGGCCACCTGCGCGATGCCCCCTCACGACATCCCGACCGATTGGCGCAGTACTACACCACCTGGAACGACTGGCCGGAACTCTGCGCGCGCGACCTGCCGAATTTCGAATCGCGGGCCGCGTTCGTGCTCGACAAAAGTTCTGCGATGGTCGGCAACCGTGATCGCGTCACCCGCCGGGCACTCGATTTGTTGATTCCCGGTTACCGCGCCGGCATGGACCGCATCAACGCTTCGCTGAAAGGCCACGCGACTGCGACGGTCTCGCCGACCTACACACGGTTGCGGAACCTGATCGAAACCGCGCAGAAGCAGCACACCCGAGTGATCCTCGCGGCGATGCCGGTTCCGGAACCGTATGCATTCGACAAGGAACTGCTTGAACTCATCCGTGAGAAGCAGGTCACACTGCTCGACCTGCGGACGATCGACGGCATGGAGCCCGCGATGTTTTTCGACGGCCTGCACATGGACGCCGACGGCGCGAAAGTCTACACGCGGGCGCTCGCGCAGCAACTCGCCGCACGCCAATAGCCATTGGATCGTGTCATATCGCGTGGGTGGCCGGGGCTGGACCGCAGGGAAGCCTGGGAACAGATCGCGCTGCCGATCCCGGGGCTTCGCGAGGACGCTTAGTTGGCGCGGGACGACGGCAGCGGCCCTTGGGATGAGTTCTGAGAACTGGCACGAGACGCACTGATAATCCATGCAATAGTTGCCCCGAACATACAAGCGCCAAAGAGGGCTAACCATAGGCGCCGCGGTGCACCGGGAAGTAGGGCTGTGTTGACAAGGCCGACCATACCTAAGCAGTGCACTGATAAAAACCCCAGCTCCCGAGACTTTGGACGCGCGGCCTGGGGCTGCTTTGACGCCAATGCCCTCGCCATTAGCAGAAGGCCGATGTGCCCAACAACGATCACTGCTGTGACAGTGACGTGAACTATAAACGGGTTCATGTTGTCGCTCCTGTCTGATGCACGCTATCCGCTTGAAGCCCGGAACGTCAACGGTTTCGTATCACCGCCGTCGTTGCAGTCG
>DASRYX010000055.1:0-26560 GCA_035686985.1 Planctomycetaceae bacterium
GGCCATCGTTGAATCGCAACCCGAGTTCGTGCTGTTGTCGAGCCTCGCGCCGGGAACGGACCAGCTGGTCTCCGAACGGGCCGTGCAGGCGAACTTCAAGCTGGCAACCATCCTGCCGGGCTCGCTCGAAGCCTATGCCGCAGTCCTCGGTCCGAAGGCTGCGGCGGGCCTGTTGAGATTCGCCACCCCGCAGTTCAGCCCGTGGCAGCTGGAACTCGACGAGGTGTTGCCCGTCGGGAACGATCCTGCGAGCGAAGAAATCCGTCAACGGGCTTATAAGGTCGCGGGGCATGTGGTCCTGCAGAACGCCGATTTTCTGCTGGTGATCTACGATGATGATCCCGCGCGACCCACTTATTCAGGCGGCACGGCGGAAATGATCCGCCGCGCGAAAGACGCCGGTATCCCCACGATCTGGATTCATCCCCGGACAGGGGATGTGCAGATCGGGTCTGACAAACAGCATCGGCTGACGTACGACCAACGGGAGCGCATCCCGGAAGCCGTGGCAGCGATCGTGCGGAACGAACTCAGCCTGATTCCGGAAGAGTTGCCGGCCGCCCCGCAGCATCATTCCCCCGGCAAACCTCCCTCGCAAAAGGAACTGCAGGCGCTACGCGAGTTCTTTGATGAACAGCCGCTCGGCGAACGGCATGGATTGTGGAAGTTCCTCGGAGTGACGTGGAACTGCGTCGATGCCTGGCACAGCGAACCGCGTCCGAAACGGCGATCTCCCGCCTTCGACCGAGCCGCTCGCGTGGCCCGGTTAGAGATGGATCAGGAAGTTCACGCCGTCGAGGCTGTTCTCGGTCAGCATCGGGACTGGTTGGACCAATTGTCGATTCACTATGCGGGTCTGCATCGCGCGAGTGTGCTGCTGATCTTCGTGCTCGGAATGCTCGCCGTGCTATTTGCCGGCTGTGCGGGACTGCCGCATGCGGAGCACACCGACGTCGGGCATCACGATGACGCCGCGGATGAACTGATCTTCGGTGTGATGTCGCGCGGAGCGTTCTTTTGCAGTCTCGAACTGTTGTGCCTGTTCAGCGGCCTGTGGTTGTTCTGGTTGAATCGCTCCGGCCGCTGGCATGAACGCTCGACCGACTACCGCCTGTTGACCGAACGGCTGCGGCATGCGGCGGCGCTGTCGGTGCTCGGTCGAGCCATGTGGCAGTACGCCTACGAACCTCTGCCGGCTCACTACAGCCAGTACAATCCGCGGTCCGGCTGGGTCGACCGGCTTTATCGGGCGCTGGTCCGGCAGGCGGTGTTTCCGCTCGGAAGACGCAACCTGGCGGAGAACCGTCGGGCTTACATTCGGGCGTGCCGACGCTACCTCGTGCGGAACTATGTCGGCGGTCAGGCGATCTACCATCGGCGTAACGCCGCGAAACTTCATCGACAGGAACACGTGCTGGAATTCGTCGCCTACACCGCGCTGGCGATGACCTTCTTATTATGTCTCGCACACTTCTTTGTGCATTCGCCGTGGTTGACCGTGATGGCGACAACGCTTCCGGCGATTGTCGCCGCGTGTCACGGGTTAACGGCCCACTTTCATCTGCAACGACTGATGCAACGCTCCGAAGCGATGGAGCGCTACCTGCAGGCCCAGTTCGACATCGCGCCGCGGCTGATCCCCGGCAAGAGTTCTCATGCACTCGCGGAGTGGGTGGAAGCCCCCGCGACACGGATGCTGCAGGAAGCCGACGACTGGCGGGTCGTGTTCCGGTTGCTGAATGTTCCCACCCCCGGATAACGGGCGTCACAGCATCGTCGAAACTTCCAGCAGGTCAACCGCGGGTTGAAGATTGCAGAAGATCGTCGCCAGGCGGCCGTAGGTGACGCCCCCCTCGGGCATCTGTAACGCCGACGCCAGGCCGGGACCGGCGGTGATCTCCAGGATGGCGTTGAGATCAATGTGCCGGAGCACGTTGTGATTGATCAGGATCCGTCCCAGTGGCGTTTTCCGGGCGAGAATCTCCTGCCTCACCGGCTCCGTCACGTAGTTCAGGTGGAAACGGACAATCCCGTACTGCACGGGAATGTCGGTTCCCTGTTTCAACAGCAGGATTTCGCGGGCATAGACATCGCCGTCATGCCGGTGCTGCAAGACCCGCACATCGACCGTGCAGCGATGAAACCGTTCCATGGACACGGTCATGTGTTCGTCATGAACGAGCAGCGATTGATACGGCTCGGGAGTCACGGCGGACGGGATGTGCTCGACGCGCTGGAACAACGGCTGCGCGTGATCGAAGAGCGCAGTCAGGGAACGGAGATCTTCCAGCGCGTTCATCCGTGCGTGACCTCAATACAAGAAGCGTCGCAATCACCGGGGTCTCATCCATTCTGAACAAGATCCGCGCGGAAGTTCCACCGCAGCGGCCAAAACCGTTGTCCGAACAAACGTCGATGGGTCGAGTGCTGCGAGTTACATCAATCGTGCTCGATATGCCTCTTGGCTCGCTACGATTGTTTTAATCTGGGCACGGCGTGAAATCGTCACGCGCGCCAGAGGCCGCGGAGAAGGAAAGAGTTGCGCAGGCTGTAATCCTTAGCATTCTTTCGACTTGCGCGGTGCAGCCCGTCGATGCTAGGGTCGCACTTCATGCACAGACAGCGCCCGTTGTGATTGGAGCCGCAGGTCCGGCGCATCATTTGCTTTCCGTCGTGGACAGCCTTGCGTGCGTCTCATTCCGGAGAATTCCTGCTTTGTTATTGGCGGTTGGCATCACGGTTTTGCGAGTCACTTGTGTCAAGACTTTGTGGGGATTTGCAGAAAATTCCCTGTGTTCAGAAATCGGTACTAGCCAAGAGTGACTTGTCTGTGTGAAATGGAGCCCCCCCACAAGAAACCGGTTCGCGCCACGGAGTACAGCGGTACCAGCAACGGAAATGCGTCACCAGTCTCTCGTCTCCTGGCACGGTCCATAGCAACCCCGCCCCTGACGAAGTGGGATCGCAATCGACGCGGTCCTGGTCCATCCCCGACCATTGCAGAGATGAGCTCTCGCATCGGTCACTTTTTGTACCACCTAATGTTTTAGACGCTCGCGGTGTCTTCCCGCTGCGCCCGTCGTGTCCCCGCACCTCACTGTTGATTGGCAGAAGGAACCCGCCGTCATGGGCGCGCGTCAACGATCATCGCGAGAGCTGAAGAACAGCGACATTGCCATCGTGGGGATGGCGTGCGTGTTCCCCAAAGCGCCCGACCTGCGGCAGTACTGGCAGAACATTCTGCACCGCCTCGACTGCATTCAGGAAATCGATCCCACGCGCTGGAACTCCAGCCACTTCTTTGACGAAGACCGCCTGGCCCGCGACAAGATCTACTCGAAATGGGGCGGTTTTCTTGAATCGATGCGCTTCGACCCGGTGAAGTGGAAGATTCCGCCCGCGAGCCTGATGAGCATTGATCCGATCCAGCTCATGTCGCTGGAAGTCGCGAATCAGGCGATGATCGACGCCGGGTGGGACAACCGCCCGTTCCCGAAAGAAAGCACGGGCTGCATCTTTGCCTGTGCCGGGTCGCACGACGTTGGCGGTGACTACGCTTTCCGCACGATGCTGCAGCACTATCTGCCCCGCGTGAAAGATCTCACGCCGGAGATGAAGCAGCAGATCACCGACGACATCAACGCCACGTTGCCGGAGTGGACCGAAGATTCGTTCCCCGGCTTCCTGATGAACGTGATCGCCGGGCGGATTGCGAACCGGTTTGATCTCGGCGGTCCGAACTATGTCGTCGACGCGGCCTGTGCGGCGTCGCTCGCAGCGTTGCATGCGTCGATGGGCCAGCTGCGGCTGGGGGCCGTCGATGCGATGATCGTCGGGGCCGCGGACGGCACCAATAACCCATTCTGCTATATGAGTTTTGCGAAGACTCATGCTTTGTCGCCGCGGGGAAAATCACGGCCGTTTGATAACTCCGCCGACGGCATCGCACTCGGTGAAGGCATCGCGGCGCTGGTGTTGCGACGGTTGCCGGACGCCGAACGCGACGGCGACAAGATTTATGCGGTCATCAAAGGGATCGGTGCATCGAG
The DNA here is from genome assembly GCA_035686985.1 of Planctomycetaceae bacterium. Lineage (GTDB taxonomy): Bacteria > Planctomycetota > Planctomycetia > Planctomycetales > Planctomycetaceae > DSVQ01. The sequence continues at coordinate 4,050 of DASRYX010000055.1, forward strand.
CGATGGCCGCAACCGCAGCATGACGGCCCCGCATCCGCCCGGACAGATCCTGGCGATGAAGCGGGCGTACGATGACGCTGATGTGCCGGCGGCGACCGTTTCGCTCGTCGAAGCGCACGGCACCGGCACCGCAGTCGGCGACAGCACCGAAATCACATCGCTGCATACGCTGTTCTCCGAAGCGACCAGCGACGAGCAATACGCCGCGGTGGGCTCCGTGAAGTCGATGATTGGTCACACCAAAACGTGCGCCGGTCTGGCCAGCCTTGTCAAAACGGCGCTGGCGCTGCACCACCGGGTGTTGCCCGCGACGTTGAACGTGGAGCAGCCCAACGAGAAGGTCGATTTCCGGCACAGCCCGTTCTACGTCAACACGGAAACGCGGCCGTGGTTTGAAGAACTCGGCGAGCACCCGCGTCGCGCCGGTGTGAGTGCGTTCGGCTTCGGAGGCACCAACTTCCACGTCGTGATGGAAGAGTACCAGGGCCTGCCGGAGTGCCGACGCGACACCGATCTATCGCCCCGTGCGACCGAAGTGTTTCTGTGGAAGCGGGCGACCCGCGGCGAGATCGTCGCGACGTTGCAGGCCCTGCAGACGGTCTTGCAGGATGCCCCGGCGATCGATCTCGCGCAACTCGCGCAGTCGGTGCTGATCGATGAACAATCGGTTGCCGCTCCCGCGAATACGTGCCGTCTGGCGATCGTCGCGACAACCGTGGATGACTTCCGGGCAAAGTTGAACAAGACGCTGGATCAACTCGCCAACAAGACTGCATGGCAAGATCCCAGCGGGATTTACTATTCCGGAGCGGCGGCGATTGATCCGAAGCGCGTGGCGTTTCTGTATCCCGGTCAGGGCTCGCAGAACGTCAACATGCTGCGGGATCTGACGCTGGTGAACCCGTGGTCGCAAACGTTGTTCGCCGCGGCGAATCAGCAGTTGCATGATCGCTTCCCGGTCGCTTTGACGCGGATGATTTACCCGCCGCCCGCCTTCTCGCAGCAGGAAGACGATGTTCGCCGTGCCAAGTTGAATGACACCGCCGTTGCTCAACCGGCGCTCGGGCTGGTGGAAGTCTTCGCGACACAACTGCTGGAACGCTACGGCATTCATCCGGCGGCGGTCGCAGGACATAGCTACGGGGAATACGCCGCGCTGCACGCTGCGGGTGTGATCGAAGTCGATGACCTGCTCGAGATCTCGGCCGAACGCGGCCGGGTTTCAGCGGAAGCGTCGGAACTCTGTCCGGGTGCGATGGCGGCGGTGATGACGGGCTCGGAGAAGACCCAGGCGTTACTGGCCGAAGGCGAGATTCCCGCGGAACTCGCGAATCTGAATGGTCCCGAGCAGACCATCATTGCCGGGCCGGTTGACGTGATCGACCGCGCCGTCGCCTATCTCAAAGAGCAGGGCGTGCGAGCGAAGCGGATCCCGGTCACGGCCGCGTTCCACACGTCGGCTCTCGCGCCGGCCGCGAAGCAGCTGGCGAAGTCGTTGCAGACGGTGACGTTCTCGGCACCGAAGAAGACCGTCTACAGCAACACCTTGGCCGCTCCGTATCCCACTAAATCGCCCGAAATTCGCAAACTGCTCCAACGCCACATCGTGGAGCCCGTGCGGTTTGAAGAACAGATGCGGCGGATGCGGGCCGACGGCTACGACGTGTTTATTGAAGTCGGCCCGGGTCGTGTCCTCAGTGGACTTGTGAGTCGCATCTTTGATAATGCACCCCCCACTCTGTTGACGCTGGATGCTTCAGGACGCGACGGGGTGACGCAATTTGCACACCTGCTGGCACAGGCCAGTGTGCTGGGATTGCCGGTGGATCTGCAGTCGTGGTTCGCGGCACGCGGATTGCGACATCATGGCACGGAATCGTTCCTGGCCGAGGCGAAAGCGCAAGCGAAGCCGAAGCTGGCCGAATGGGTCATCTCCGTCTCTGGTGCGAAACCGGTGACGCCGTTGCCCGTCCGGCGGGGAAATCCAGGCGATGGGTTGCGCGCCAAATTTGGCGGCAAATCCGGCACAGTCAACGAGTCTAAGGAGGAAGCCGCGGTCACGCCCGCAACTTCATTGAACGGGTCGCACGGATCGGGCGATAAGCATAGTGAAAATTTGCCAGTTGCAATGGCTGCGAAGAATGGGTCGCCCTCAACGGGGCGGAACGGTTCCTACAACGGAAGCCATACCGCACCAACCAGCCGATTGAGCGCAGTTTCAGAACCAACCCCGGCGCCTGCTCCTGCACCGTTGCCCCGGCCGGTCGTGCCGGCCGCAAAGCTGAATGGTGCGACCAACGGGCAGCACGGGAAATCGAAGACCGCCGTCCATGAAAAGAATGGCCATCACAAAACGAATGGAACGGCGACCGCTGCTCGTAATGGCCAAGCTCACACTGTAACGATTTTGCCGGGAAGTACGGTGCCGATGGCTCCGTGTCTGCCCGTGATTAGCGAACCAACAAACTTATCCCCGACTTCTTATATGGCTCCGACAGCAAGGTTGCATGCCGTGACCACCACGACCCCCTCGACGTCCGACTCGACCGCCTCGCTGACCGCTGGATCGGCTCAGCTGATTCTGCAGTCGCAGGCCCTGATGATGCAGCTGCTCGACCTGCAGAAGTGGCAGCAGCAGGTGGCCCTGCGATTCGTCGATGCCCACCAGCAATTGATTCAGCAGTGTGCGTCGGGATCCGGCTTGCCCGCCCTAATGCCAGTGATGTCGCCGATGGCCGTCCCGCAGATGGCACCGACGGTGGTGGAAGCGACCCCGGAACCCGTGGTCGCTGTGGTGGCTCCTGCCCCGATGCCGGTTGCGGCCCCGATGCCCGTCGCTCCGGCTCCCGTCCCGACTCCGGTGGCTCAGATGGCTGTCGCCGCTCCGAAAGCTACCCCGGTAGCGGTCGCCGCTGCTCCGAAGCCGGTTGCGATTGCAGCGCCGAAAGCCGTGGCCCCCGCCGTCGCCCGCATCACGCCTGCTCCTGTCGCCAAGCCGGCGAAGGCGGAGCCGAATGGTCATGAACCGGGACGCAACGGCTCCGTCGCCCCCGCTCCGGTAGCGAAAGTCACGGCTCCCGCGACAGGCAACCTGCCGCCGTCAGTGGAAGAATTCAGGGAAGACCTGTTGCAGGCGGTGAGTGAGCGGACCGGCTATCCCATCGAAATGCTCGACCTCACGCTGCCCATGGAATCGGGTCTCGGGATCGACTCGATCAAGACCGTGGAAGTCTTCAGCAATCTGAAGCGTTATCACCGGGCCTTCCAGGACGCCGATCAGGACGAAGAAGAAGCGCTGAAGGAATTCACGAACTTCAAGACGCTCGGCGACATCATCGGTGCCTATGAGCTGCGGTACCAAGCCGCTGTCTCTGGTGGCGGTGGTCAGTCCGCGGCATCGAGCGAGAACGGTGTCCAACGCTACACGCTGCAGGCCGTCGACGCTCCTGCCACCGGGCAAAAAAAAACTACCCACACAGCCAGTTGATTCTGCTGTTGGGTGAGGCTGCGGAACTCACGTCGACTTTGACGGCTGGGCTCACGCAGGAAGGTTTCCGTTATCGGCAAATCCTTCCTGGGGCCCGGGCTCGCAAGGTGTCGAGCGAAGTCTATGAAGTCGATTTCGGTTCGCCGGAATCATTGCAGGAGTTGCACCAACTTCTCAGCGGTTCCACGGGGGAATCAATCGGCGCGGTGATCAACTTCCTCGGCATCAGCCAGCCGTTCGGGGCGACCGGTTGTGTCAGTGGCGAAGCCGCTCTCCAGGTGACATTGTGGTCGTTCCAGTTCCTCAAGGAATTTGCGAATGATCTCACCACCGCTGCCCAGAATGGTGGCGGCACGGTGCTGAACCTCACCGCGATGGATGGGAAATTTGGCTTCGGACGCGGCGGCCGGATGGCGCTAACCTCCTCGGGGCTCACCGGTCTGTTCAAGACGTTCCAGCAGGAGTATCCGACGCTCCGCGTGAAGACGGTCGATCTCGACCTTTCCGCCGGCAATGCGTTGATGGGCCCGCGACTGATCGAGGAACTGACGCAGAATGACACTCTCGTCGAAGTCGGACTTAGTGCGGCCGGTCGGTCTACGTTGAAGCTTGCATTGACCACGGCCCATCCGTCGCAGCTGGGGCCGATGCCGCTGGAGAAGTCGTCGGTCGTCCTCATCACCGGCGGCGCGAATGGCATCACCTTCGACACCGCGCTACGACTGGCGGAGCTCTCGCAGCCGACGTTGATTCTCGCCGGGCGGTCACCCCTTCCCGAAGCTGAAGCCGAAGAAACGCGCGATCTCAATACCGCTCAGCTGCGGACGTATCTCATCCAGCAGCGGAAGGCGCAGGGGCAACCGATGATCCCCGCGCAAATCGAACAGAATCTCAAGCGGCTGCTCAAAGACCGTCAGATTCTGGAGAACCTCGCCGCGCTCGAGGCCACCGGTGCGACGGTGGAATATCACTCCCTCGATGTCCGCGATGAAGAGGTGTTCGGCGGGTTGATCGACGACATCTACACCCGCTTCGGCCGAATTGACGGCGTGATCCATGGTGCGGGAGTCATCGAAGATAAGCTGATGCGCGACAAAACGCCGCAGTCGTACAGCAATGTGTTCTCGACAAAAGTGGACAGCGCGCTAGTATTGGCGAAACGTTTGAAACCCGCTTCGCTGAAGTTCCTCGTCTTCTTCAGCTCCGTCTCGGGACGGTTCGGCAACGGTGGCCAGTCCGATTACAGCGCGGCGAATGAGTTCCTGAACAAGCTTGCCGTAGATTTGGATCGCAAGTGGCCGGGGCGAGTTGTTGCGGTGAACTGGGGGGCTTGGGATGCAGGCATGGTTTCCGATGAATTGCGCAAACTTTATGCCGCACGTGATCTGTACATGATCCCCGTGCCGGATGGTGTGCAATTCCTCGAAAATGAACTCCGCCTGGGCAACCGAGGCGAGCCCGAAGTGACGATTGCGTGTAGCATTCCAAAATTAATCGAGATGGTGACGCCCAAGCGTTAATGCCGCCGTTCATGACGGGCATCGCGGCGGGCTTTCGAGACAATAAGAGCGGATTTCTGAGTACGCGAGTTTGGATCACTGCCGCATGACTGCACATGATGTTGCCATCGTCGGTATGGGCTGTGCCTTTCCCCGATCGGCAAACGTCCGGGAATTCTGGCGCAACAACGCCAATGGCATCGATTGCATCGAGCCATTGCCGACGCGTCGCATTCCCCAGGGTCGCAACTGGCGGCGGCCGGTCACCGATGACGCCTGGCTTCCGTTCCCGCGCGGCGGTTACCTTCCGGACGGCTTGGGGACCGATCCCATCCGCTACGGGATTACGCCGAACGTCCTGCGCAACGCCGATCCTGACCAGTTCCTGATGCTGCATTGTGCGGACCAGGCGTTGATCGATGCGCACGTGGCGATGGATGATCCGCGTCGCGAACGGACAGACGTGATCATCGGGCGCGGAAGTTATCCCAGCATCAAGGCCAACGAGACGGCGCTGCGGATCGAGTACTTCGAAGCCACGCTGGAAATGCTCGGCCGCAAGTATCCGGACAAGTTTCCGAAGTCGTTGCGGGATGAATACGAGGCGTATCTGCGGAGCACGCTGCCGCCGAGTGAAGCCGATGCGCTCTCGACAGCGATCAACAACATCACGGCGAGCCGCGCCGCGAATCGATTGAATCTCGGTGGCACCGCGCATTGCGTGGATGGTGCGTGTGCGTCGGGGCTCCTCGCCGTCGAACAAGGTCTGGATCGCCTGCGGACGGGCAAGTCCGATCTCGTCATCGCCGGGGGTTTCTTCCTGACGCAGACGCTGATATTCATGCACGTCTTTACGCGCATTGGAGCGGTGTCGCGGTCGGGCCAGATCCGGCCGATGGACCGCCGCGCGGATGGCCTGTTGATTGGCGAAGGGGCAGGCGCGATTCTGCTTAAGCGGCTCGAAGACGCGATCGCCGACGGCGACCGGGTCTACGCCGTCATCAAAGGTGCGGGATCAGCGAGTGACGGCCGCGAAGTCGATGTCCTCGCGCCGTCAATGAAGGGCCAATTGCGGGCGCTGGAACGCGCGTACGCCGATGCCCACGTCGATCCCGCGACGGTCGGTTATCTGGAACTGCACGGAACCGGCACCGTCGCCGGCGACATGACCGAGCTCGAGACCGTCAAGACGTTCTTCGGCAAGTCCAAGCATCCGCCGACATCGCGCGGGATGGGCACCGTGAAGTCGATCATCGGCCACTGTATGCCGGCGTCCGGAATTGCTGCGCTGATTCGCACGGCACTCGCGCTGTCGAACAAAGTCCTGCCGCCGAGTCTGCACTGCGAAGAACCGCGACCGGAACTGCTCGACGCACCATTTTATCTCAACACGCTCACGCGGCCGTGGGTCCAGAATGAAATTCGCGGAGCACGCCGCGCGGCGGTTAACTCATTCGGCTTCGGCGGCATCAACGGGCACGTGATCCTCGAAGAAGTCGTCGTCCCGCACAAGACCCGCAAGAAAACGAAATCGATCGTTCCCCAGCCGATTGAACCCGGCGTCGATCGCCCCAGCGAACTCGCGGTCTTCACAGCGGAAGACCCCGTGTCCCTGGTCGGTGCGATCGAACGATTACAGAGCTTCCTGAAAGAAGATCAGCAGTCAGCGACTGCGGCCGATGTCGCCACCGCGTTGGCCAGGCAGGTCGATTCGACGCGACCGTGCAAACTCGCCGTGATCTATCAGAGGGTCGCCGAGTTGACGGACAAGCTTGACCGCATCACCGCCGCGCTGGCCTCGGGCGAGGTGAAAGCATCCGCCGAAAATCCGAACGTCTTCGAATCGCTGCTGGGTGACGAGCAGATCTACTTCGCGAACGGCGTCACGGAACCGCCGGGGAAGGTGGCGTTTCTGTTCCCGGGGATGGGCTTCCCCGGTCTCATCGGCAACTATCCCGATCATGTTTTTGAACTCTGCCTGCACTATCCGGAGCTGCGGCAGGAATTCGATTACTTCGAAGAGCGCGACCGCCATCCTGATGACGACATTCCGACCAGCTCGGTCTTCGTGCCGCCCGCGTCGCTGCCCGAAGCATATCGCCAGAAATTGAAGAACCGGCTCGCGCCGCCGAAGAGTGAGAACGAGATCTCGACCGAGGCGCCGCCGCCCGAAGAACGTTATCTCGCGGCGATGGGCGTGACGCTGGTCAACTGGATCAGCTGGACGTTGCTCGAAAAATTCCAGGTGCCCGTCGACATGATGACGGGGCAAAGCCAGGGCGAAATGGCGGCTGTCTGTGCCGCCGGGATGTCTGACTTCCACTCAACGGCCCCGGCGTACTGGAAGGTGCTCAACGTCGATTGGCGCGACGCCGCCGGCGGACGATTGTGCTTCGTCTGGGCGACCGAAGACCGCATCAAGCCGTTCCTGGAAGAAGAGCCCGGCGTTTACGTGGCGATCTACATGGCTCCCTCGGCGATCACGCTGGGCGGCGATCGTCATGCGCTGTCGCGGATGATTGAGAAATTCCGCGATGAACAGATCTTCGCGCAGATGCTGCCCTATCCGCCGATTCACACGCCGTGCCTGAGTTACCTGCAGGATGAGTTACAGGACGCTTTGCACGATCACGATTTCAAAGTCAAATCACCGAAAGTGAAGTTGTATTCGTCGATCACGACGAAGCCGTACCCGACGACGGAATCCGAAGTCCGCAAGACGCTGATGCTCAATCTCGATCATCCGTTGCGCGTCTGGGAAACCCTGGTGCGATTGTACGACGACGGAGCCCGCGTCTTCGTGCAGGTCGGCGGCGGTCACATGTCGGCCCACATGAAGCAGTTCTTCCCGGAGAACGCCCGCGTCGTGACCGCCGCACTTGATGTGGACACCCGCAATCCGATCACGCAACTGAATCATCTGGTGGCGACCTTGTTCGCCTCCGGCGTGCAGTTCTCTCTGGAGCCCTTGTTCCTGCATCGCCATGTCGAAGCGCTCGATCTGTCATCGCCCCGACCGGCGGTGCCTCCCCCGAAGATGTTCTTCCCGTTGCGGCTGGAATGGTCGCCGGAGCTGCATCCGAACGTGCCGCCCCGGACGGAAGAGTTGCCGCCGATCACCGCTGAGGCGACGCCTGCGGCGATACTTGCTCCGCCTGTGAAAGAAACGCCGCACGATGCTCACGGTCCGATGAATGGCAGCGGTCCGAAAACCGTCGAAGAGATCGTCACCCCGGCGGAACCCGAGCCGGTCGTGGATGCGATCGAGATCGGCCCGGCGGTGGTCGAGTTTGACGTGCCGTTCCCCGTACTGGGTACCGTGACGCACTTCATCGAAGAGCAGGAACTCGTCATCGAGCGCATCGTCGACATTGACGATGATCTGTTCCTGCACGATCACTTGTTTGTTTACGCACCGACACGGCACCCGAAGGATTGCCTGCCGGTCGTCCCGCTGACGATGAGCCTGGAATTCACGGCGGAAGCGGCGGCGCTGCTGTGCCCCGGTCTCGGGTTGATCGGTTACGAAAATGTCCGCGCGATGCGGTGGATCGCGCTGGAAGACGTGCCTCGCAAGAAAATGACGGTCATCGCCAACGCTGCTCCGAACGACCGCGAGGAAAATGTTCGCCGAATTGACGTCACCCTGATGATGGGTGAAACCCGGTGCCTCTCCGCGCAGGTACTGTATGGCGACGCGTACCGCGAAACGATGCAGTTCGAGTGGCCGGATCTGACCACGGAACCTGCTTGGCCGGTGGGCCTGGACGACGTGTATGAACAGCGCCGGATGTTCCATGGCCCGGCGTTCCATGTCATCACCGGCTTGCTGAAGTTTGGCAATCCGGTCTGCTCGTCGCTGCTGCGGGTGCTGCCGAAGGACAAGCTCTTCCGTGGGATGCCGGAGCCGCAGCTGCTGGTTGACCCGTGCCTGTTCGACGGCATCGGTCAGATGGTGGGCATGTGGTGCCAGATGTACGACTGGTTCGTGCTGCCGACGGGTGTCGACCGCATTGAACTCTACGGACCGACGCCGCCCGTGGGCACCGACTGCGAATTGAAGATTCACGTGACCAAGTTCGACATGGACACCAAGCAACTGCGGGCGAACATCGAACTGGGTGACGGAGCCGGTGGCGTGTGGGCCCGCATGGAAGGCTGGGGGGACTGGATCTTCCGGACGACGGCCCGGTATCAGGCGTTCCAGCGCGATCCCTCAAAAGAGGTACTCATCGATCGCCTCGACATCCCCGGGTTGCCCGACGATGTCGTGATTGGCTGGGCCGACGATTCCGCCCTCGTCGGGGTCGAGATGCAATGTGCGCAACGGCAGATTCTTTCGCCGTGCGAGTTTCCCGACTATGAAGTCCTGAGCGGCCACAAGCCCCGCAAGCAGTTCCTCGTGCGTCGCGCGGTGACGAAAGATGTTGCCCGATTGTGGGTCGCGCAGCAGACCGATTCGCCGTTGGCCCACGCCGGAATGTTCCATATCGAACACGATACCCGCGGGAAGCCGCTCGTGGCGGAACTGAGCGACACCGCCACGCCGACGGTCACGCTGGCGCATAAAGACCGCACGGCGATTGCCGCCGCGGCGGGGGGACCGATCGGAATCGATCTCGAATCGACGCAGCAGGACACGGTTTCGCTGATGCCGACATTTGTCGCCGACCGTGAGCTCGAACTGCTGCAGCCGTGGCTCGATGCGGACCCGGATGGCGTGTGGTCAACCCGCTTGTGGTGTGCGAAGGAAGCCGCCGGGAAAGCGCGGGGAACGGGTCTCGATGGTCGGCCGAAACGTCTGCAGCTCACCGAGCTGAACGATTCCGGCCGGATGGTGATTCAGGATGTGGACGATGGCAGTCTGTACGATGCGCAGACGGTGATCGTCGAGGACTGGGTGATTGCGGTGGCCTTGCCGCTGCTGGAGACTAGCGGTCGCACCGCCCTTACCGATGCGCAGGAAGCGGACGCATCGAACTGAGCCATGACGGCCGAGGACTCGCAAGGGGGGCGGACAAACCGTCCGACCCTCAAAAGCGGTGTTGTGTACAGGACTGACCGGACCCGACCTCCGGTGTGAAGCTGTGCCGACAACGCTGACGTTACGGAGGATAGGAATCGTGTCGACCGCTCTACATCCCGCTTCACCGCCCGGTTTGAACATCTCCGATCTGCAGCTGAAAGATCACGAGCGGGATACCGGCTCGTCATTTCTGGGCAGCAAGTTCTTCTGGGTCGTGCTGCTGGCGCTCCTCGCCGGAGGGGCGTGGTGGTACCAGAAGAACTCCGGCAAGCTGCCCGATTGGAACGCCGCGGTAGTGCCGGAATTCGAAACCGCGACGGTCGCGCCGAAGGACGTGGAAGAGGTCGCCCTCGAGCTCTCCGGGTTCATCGTGCCCTATCGCAAGGTGAACGTGTCCCCGCGAATTCCGGGCACGGTCATGAAGCTGACGATCGACGTTGGCAAGACGGTGAAAGAGGGCGAACTGCTCGCGCAGCTCGACGACGTCACCTATCAGGCGGACGTGCAGCAGGCCGAAGCTGCACTGAAGGCGGCCCGCAGCCGGTTGGATGAGATCAAGTCCGGCGCACTCGTGGAAGACATTCAGCAGGCCCGGATCGCCGTCGACGGGGCAAAGTCGAAAGTCGACTTCATCAAGAAGGAACTCGCGCGGGCGGAATCGTTACGCGATTCCGTGTCCCCCGCGGAACTCGACTCGCTGAAATCCTCGCTCAATGACGCCGAGGTCAATGCGAGCAGCATGGACAGCAAGCTGCAGACACTCATCAAAGGTGTCCGCGCAGAACGCCGGCAGGCCGCCGAAGCCGATGTCGCGCAGGCCGAAGCGGTGCTGTCGAAAGCGAAATACATTCTCGACAACACGAAGATCTTCGCGCCACTTGATGGCACGGTCCTCGAAAAGAACGCTCAGGTCGGCGAGATTCTTCGCCCGGAAGTTCTCTCCACCAGCCTGTGCATCCTCGCGGATCTGACCACGCTTGAAGTGGAAGTGGATGTGCAGGAACGCGATCTGCAGAAGGTGGAAGTCGGTCGCGTCTGCCGCATCATCCCCGATGCTTACCCCGATCGAAAATATGAAGGCAAGATCGACCGCATTCAACCCATGGTCAATCGGTCCCGCGGCGTCGTGCGGGTGACCATCCGCATTACCGAACCGGACCGCTATCTGCTGCCCGACATGAATGTCCGCGCGATCATCGAGAATCCGCCGGTCGCGGATGATGTCGCCGAGACCCTGTGGATCCCTGAAGCCGCGGTGGTCAAAGACGGCAACGACACGGTCGTCTTCAAACTGGAACAGGATCAGGTCCGTCGACATGTCATTCAGGCGGGACCGACGGAGAACAAGAAGATCCAGATCACCAGCGGCTTGAGTGCGGGCGACACCGTCGTCCTGCCGGGCAAGCAGACGTTGGTGGATGGTCAGACGATTCGCGCCAAGACGGCGAAGAAGTAAGCGGCCATTGAAGGCACTTCCCCGAGAATGAACCGGCCGGTGATGGACGCGACATGTCCGATGTAATTGTTGAGGTTGATAACGGCTTCAAGGAGTACTCCCGCGGCAGCGAGCGCGTGGAGGTCCTGAAGGGTGTCAGCCTGCAGATTTTTCGCGGTGAGTTCGTCGCCTTGATCGGCCCATCGGGATCGGGCAAGACGACGCTGCTCAACCTCATCGCCGGGCTCGATCAGCCGACGCGCGGCCGCGTGATCATCAACGGCCGCGATATCAGCCGGATGAGCGAAGCCGAACTCGCGCGCTGGCGAACCACCGCCATCGGCTTCGTGTTCCAGTTCTATCACCTGATCCCGGTTCTCACGGCGTACGAGAACGTGGAGTTGCCGCTGCTGCTGCTCAACATGTCGGCGAGCCGCCGCCGCAAGCAGGCGCTGAACGCGCTGGGATTGGTGGGCCTCACACACCGCTTGACGCACCGCCCGGGACAACTCTCCGGCGGGGAACAGCAGCGTGTCGGCATCGCCCGCGCCCTGGTGACCGATCCGGCGCTGGTCGTCGCGGACGAACCCACGGGGGACCTCGACGGCCGCAAGAAGGAAGAGATTCTCGATCTGCTGCAGCAACTGCAGGAAGGTTTGAACAAGACAATTCTGATGGTGACCCACGACCACGTCGCCGCCGCCCGCGCCCACCGGCTGATGCGGATCAGCGACGGCCGCCTGCTGGAAGAAAACGCTGAGTCCCGCGAAGAGGCCCTCGCCCAGGCGTTTCCCGATGCCAAGTTGAGATAACGGAACTTCAAATCTCTTATCCAGTCCCCTCTCCCTCAGGGAGAGGGGGCCAGAGAAGATAGCCCCGCCAGTCAATCATGCTCTACAAATTCATCATCCTCGTCATGAAGAGTCTCGGCCGGAATAAAGTCCGGACCGCGGTGACGGGTTTGGGGGTGATCGTGCTGGTGGCGATTTACGCCATCGTGACGAACGTCACTTCGATGGTGAAAAGCAAGATCTCCGCAGGCGATCAGACGCGGCTGATCGTCTCCGAACGGTGGACGATGCCCAGCAAAGTTCCGATGCGGTATATCCCGGAAATCACCAAGCTGCGCGGCGTGAAGAACTGGACGAGCTGGAGCTTCTTCGTCGGCTTCTGTGACAAAGTCCCGCGCAGCGATCGCCAGGCCGCGGTGCTCGCCGTCTATCCGAACACCTTGCGTGAGATGCACGGCGGTCTAGATCAACTCCCGGACGATGTCTACGAGGAGTGGCTCCAGACCAAGGACGCGATTCTCGTCGGCTCGGCGATGATGCAGAAAATGGGCTGGCACGTCGGCCAGCAGGTGACCGTGTTCGGCGCCCGCTTTCCGCCGGTGGATATGGTGTTCAAGATCATCGGCGTGCTGCCCGGCGGCGACTGGTCGAGCGCGGTCTTCTGCCGACAAGATTACCTTTCCGACGCAGCGCCGGGTGAGAGTGATATCGTCAACGCGATTCTGCTCTCGGTCGACAGCGAAGAGCGCGCGAAGGAACTGGCATCGGAACTCTCGCGCGAGTATGAGAACCGTCAGCCGGCGCTGAAGATCGAAACCGAATCCGCCGGTGTCGCACGGTTCGCCTCTCGCAGCACCGCGGTCTTGCAGATCGTGGACGCCGTCGTGGCCATTCTGCTGATTGACATGGTGATCATCCTCTCGAACAGCATCAGCATCTCCGTGCGCGAACGCCGCGTGGAAATGGCCGTGCTGAAAGTCCTCGGGTTCCAGCCCATGCACATTGCGGGGATGATCATCGGTGAAGCGATGCTCGTCGGCGGAATCGCGGGGATGATCGGCACGGGGATTGTCTGCACGCTGTCGACGCTCACGCAGCAGGGTACGATTCCGTTGCAGGCGTGGAATGCGTTCCTGTTACAGTTTCCGGTTCCCTGGTCCGCCGTCGCCTGGAGCGGTCTCCTCGGTGCCGCGGTCGGCCTCACCGGCAGCGTCTTCCCGGCGATGGCCTGCCGTAAAGTCAAAGTGTCCGACGTGTTCGCGAGAATTGCATAAAGGAGGGCAGTGGGGAATGGGCAGTGGGCAGTCGTAACTCCTACCCACTGCCTACTGCCCACTCCCCCACTATGATCCCCGTTAAATACAACGCCCGAAATTTGGTAGTCCGCTGGAAGACGACGCTCATGACCGCGTCGGGTTTCACGTTGGTCGTCGCTGCGCTGGTTGTCATGCTCGCCTTTGTCGAAGGCGTGGAGCAGGTCTGTATCAGCAGCGGTGAACCGCAGAACGTGATTGTGCTCGCCAAGGGCAACAGCGACGAAGTTTTCAGCCAACTCGATACCCGTACGGGCCGCGAGGTTGAGCGGATGAAAGGCATCGCGCGATCGGCCGATGGGCAAACGCTCGCGAGTCGCGAAATCTTCCTGGTCATGCATCGGCATCTCGAAGCCGCCAACGTCTTCAAATTCCTGCAGGTGCGCGGCGTCGCTCCCGTCGCCTTTGATGTCCACACGCAGATTCAGATGGTCTCCGGACGGCAGTTCCGCCCGAATCAAAGCGAGATCATCGTCGGCACCGGCGTGCAGCGCGAACATCAGCTCAATGTTGGCGACACCATCCCGATCGGTCGCAAGCCGTGGAAAGTCGTCGGCGTGTTCACCGCGCAGGGGACGGCCTTCGAAGCCGAAGTCTGGTGTGACCAGACGGAGCTTGCCAGCCAGTTCCGCCGGGAAGGCGTGTTCAGTTCGATGGTCTTGAGAACCGAATCACCCGCGGACGCCACCGATCTGGTTACGCGACTGCAGGAAAGCCGGTCGATCGTCTGCAATCCGATGACCGAGACAGACTACTATGCAAAACAGGCCGAGCAGACCGAGATGATCACCGCGGCGGCGTGGATCATCGCCTGGTTCATGGGCGTCGGGGCGATCTTCGGCGTGATGAACACGATGTTCGCGGCGATCGGTCAACGCCGGAAAGACATCGCAGTCCTGCGGATTCTGGGCTTTAGACCACACGAGATTCTCATCTCGTTTCTGCTGGAAGCGATCCTGATTTCCTTTGTCGGCGGCGTGCTTGGAATCATGATGGGCATGGCAGTGAATGGATTCAGTCGCAGCACCGCAGTCGGAGCGCGGGAAGTGGAATTCGCATTCAAGGTGACGGAATCCACGATCATCTTCGCCGCCGGGTTTTCGATCGCAATGGGCATCACCGGCGGCCTGCTCCCCGCGCTCTCCGTCGTCCGCATTCAGCCGCTCGAAGCGCTGAAATAAGTCGCCCTCCCATGCAGAGAGCGTCAATCCTCCAGCGCATGCCCGCCGTCGGCTTTGCCGATCACGACCAGGCCGGACTCCGTCACGGTGAACCCCCGCGCGCGGTCAGCGTCGAGGTCATAACCAATCTCCATGCCTTCGGGGACATGCACGCGCTTGTCGATGATCGCCCGGCGGACTTTCGCATGCCGGCCGATATCGACGCCGTCAAAGAGAATCGAATCCTCCACCGACGCCCAACTGTTAACGCGCACGTTGAAGCCGAGAATCGACCGTCGCACGGTCCCACCGGAAATGATTGACCCGCCGCAGACGAGACTGTCCACCGCTTGGCCGATGCGCGGGTTCGGGCCTTCAGTCTGCGCGAAGACAAACTTCGGCGGCGGTTCCTGTGGCTGATACGTGCGGATGTTCCATGACTTATCGTAGAGATTCAGTTCCGGCGCAACGGCGATCAGATCCATATTCGCGGCGTAGATCGAATCGAGCGTGCCCACATCGCGCCAATACGATGTATGACCGGTGTTCTTGTCGCGGAACGGATAAGCCCGCACGAGATGGTCGTTGAGCAGCTTCGGCAGAATGTTCTTGCCGAAGTCGTGCTGACTGTCGGGATCCGTCGCGTCCTGACAAAGCAGTTCGAACAGAAAGTTCGTCCCGAAGACGTAGATCCCCATCGACGCCAGACAGCGCGTCGGATCATCCGGCATGGCATCGGGGTCGGCGGGCTTCTCGCGGAACTGCATCACTTTCCGGGATTCGTCGATCTGCATCACCCCGAACTGATTGCCTTCGTCCAAGGGGACGGGAATGCATCCCACTGTCACATCGGCTCCCGATTCGACATGATCGCGAATCAGATCTGCATAATCCATCTTATAAATATGGTCGCCCGAGAGAATCAGCACATAATCGGTGTGCGATTTCTCGATGGAATAAATATTCTGATAGACGGCGTCAGCGGTTCCCTGATACCAGTTTTCATCGATCCGCTGCTGCGGGGGCAGTACGTCGATGTACTCATCCAGTTCGCGGCAGAGGAACTTCCAGCCGACGTTGAGGTGCCGGTCAAGGCTCGCCGCCTTGTACTGCGTGAGCACGAGAATCTTGCGCAATCCGCTGTTAATACAGTTGGACAGCGTAAAATCGATGATGCGATACGCGCCGCCAAACGGGACGGCGGGTTTCGCCCGGTCACGTGTCAGGGGCTCCAGCCGCGTTCCCTTGCCGCCGGCCAGAATCAATGCCAGCACTCGATGGCCCATCTCAGATTCCTTCCACGCCATTGTTCATCATGATGCGTTATTATCGCAGTTGTCTATTTGTCTAATGTTTTGAGCAACATCAGTTGTGTCTCCCGAATCCGCGGTTCCGCATCTTCGGCCAGATAGCTCGAACGCGCCCGCCAGGTTTCATACCCACCCCACTGATGATGTTCCGGCGGAGGCAGATAACCGTTGTAGCCGTTGGCGAGCGAGATGGAGAATGTCTGCTTGAACGGTGACCCGGATTTGATCGCGAGTCCGGTTTCCGTAAAGGTTTCGCACGGACTGCTGACAATCGCCAGATCACCGATGCGGATCGCCTGGATGCGGACTTTCACCGTTGGCGGATAAGCGGCGAGCAACACGCTCTCGCGCGCATAGATGTCCGGAGCCCCTTTGAGCGGCGCGGACTTCCCTTCGAGTTGCGCGCGGGCTTCAGCCAGCTCGGTGTCACTCGGCCGGCGCACGCCGAGGTCAATCTCTGTATCGACGGAGTTCAACACAACATCCGAAGCGTAGCGAATCGTCTTCACAGCTTCGGCGGCGCGTTCGGCGATGTTCTCGGCGACGACGCCGATCTGTTCGTACGGTTCGCGGCGTCCGGGGGCCGGTTTGCCGAAGTTCACGTTGTTGACGTCACCGCTGGTGCCGTTGGTCATCGCGGCGACAAACGCCGGTTTGACATCCTGCACCTCGAGCCGGCGGGTCACACGGGTGGCGAATTCGCCGAAGTAATCCGCGGAAACGAAATCGCCGGGGACACCGCCGACATAATGCAGGGAATAGTTCGCCCACAGCGCGATCGGCCGGCCCTTCCGACTCTGCACGCTGAAGAGCGAAATTTGCGGATCGATCGGACCAGCGGGACGCTCGACATCCGGATTCTGATACCCGGGGTTCATCCGCACGCGGTCGACTTTCTTACCAAACGGATTCTCGCCAAGGACGCCGTCTTTCAGCTGCCAGCGGCGATTAAAGAGTTGCCCCGGCTCGACGGCGACGGCCCAACCGATCTGCGCGGGCTCGCGCTGATTCCATGCCTGAACGATGCCGTCGACAATCCGGTCCGCCAGAAACTCGACATATTCCGCATCGGGATCGCTTTGAAACACTCCGGCAGAGGTGGGACACGAATGCGCGTGCGTCGCCGAAATGAGAATGTTTGCGGCAGGAATCCCCGTGCGATAAGCCGCCCGACGGCGGGCTGAGTCCATGATCTCCCGTGGAATCATGCAGCTGTCGCACGTGACCAGGGCGACCTGCACCTCGCCGCTGATGAGCACGAGGCATCGCGCGTGCAGCGGATCATGTGCCGCTTTCGCCAGGTGATCGGCCATGTTGCCGTTAACGGAAATGGGAAATCGCGGCGGCGTGATGTCCTGCGCGTAAGCCCCGGCGACGAGCCCCTTCAGCGGTTCGATCGCGGAACACTCATTCGCCATGCACACAAGCGCACTGAAGAAGAGGACCGCGCAAGCAGGGGCTCTCATAAAGCGTTTCCCGAAAAGCGTCGCCTGGAGTTGCTCATTCACACCCACGTTAGTCTGCACGAACGCGGGCGACTCGGCAACCTTTATCGGGATCTGTGGGGCAGCGAAAACTTTGCACAGTTAATCGTCGTCGAGCAGACGCACGTCGCTATCGCTCTGATCGCTGTCGATGTCCTCCTGCAGACCGGCGAGCAAACCTCCTGTTGGGAGGCGGATCTCCTCCGTCTGCGCGCCGTGAATATCTTCCGGTTCGGGTGGCAGGTCCGGCCCCATCTCGACACGGAACTTCTCGCTGGCAAACGCGAGCTCATCGCCCGGCAGCAAGGCCCCGCGGATGACACGCTGGCCATTGACCTTGGTGCCATTCGTGCTGCCGAGGTCCCGGATGAAGAGCAGGCCGTCCGTACGGACGATCAGGCAATGCAGCTTGGAAATGCTGCTGCGGTCCAGCACGACGTCGCATTGATCTTTCTGTCGACCGACGACGGTGACGTCGCGCTGAATCACAATCGGTTGTCCCCCTTTGACGGGGATCAGTTGAGCACGCATAGACGGTCCGCTGACGGGAGAAAGGTTCGGCCCGCTCATTATGCACACAAGCACGCAACCATCGTCAAGGCGGGTGGATTTTGGTCCGGGTAAATCGGTTTGGAGATTTCCCGTGCGTCTGCCACAATACGGAACGCCCGTCTGGTGCTGCCTTCAGGAGCCGATCGTATGAGCCGCTCGCGTTTTTTCCTTGGTCTTTTCACGTTGTGTTGGACATTCGGCGAGTTCTCCCTACCGGCCGAGGCTGCGGTTTACAGCGGGGCGATTGAGTCGGTGGGCGCGGGCGGCAAGACGCTCAGCATCCGGTTGACGACGAAGAAAGAACTGAAAAGTTTCTCACTCCCGGCGTCTGCACCCATCACGATCGACGGCAAGAAGGCGACCGCCGACGCGTTGACCGAAGGGCTGCAGGTCTCCGTCTTTACTGATACGCAGGACAAGATGGTCACGAAGGTGACCGCGCGGATGGCCGCCGCGCCTTCGACCGCGCCGGATCCGACACCCAAGCCCGAGCGGACCAAACCCGCCGCGAAGAAAAAGCAGATCGACGCCGACGAACCGGGTGACAATGCCGCCGGTGACTGGCCACAGTTCCGCGGACCCAACCGGGACAACATCTCGACAGAAACCGGCCTCGTCGACAAATGGCCGGCGAGTGGGCCGAAACTCGTTTATTCGCATGACGGCTATGGGGAAGGCTATTCCAGCGTGTCGATCGTCGGCGACACCATCTTTACGCTCGGATCCAAAGGCAATGATGAAACGATGTTCGCCCTGAATCGCGACAGCGGCGACATCAAGTGGACTCGGCGGTTGGGACGACTGCGCGGTGACGGGCAAGGGGGCGGACCGCGGGGCACACCGACGGTGGACCGTGACCGCGTCTATGGGCTTAGCGCGAACGGCGATCTCGTCTGTGCGAACGTCGACACCGGCGAGGTGGTGTGGGAACAGAACATTCTCAAAGAATTCGACGGGGACAACATCGCCTGGGGCATCAGCGAATCGGTGCTCATTGATGACGACCGCCTGATCTGCACGCCCGGCGGCAAGACGGCGACGATAGCCGCGCTCAATAAGTTTACGGGCAAGCCCATCTGGAAGTCGGTCATCGACGGCACCCCACAGGCCGCGTACTCCTCGCCGCTGGCGATCAACGTCGGCGGTGTGCGGCAGTATGTGAACTTCGTGCACACCGGCGTGGTTGGCGTTCGCGCGAGCGACGGCACACCGCTGTGGGGGAACAACGCATCGGCCAATCCGACGGCGAACTGCTCGATGCCGGTGCACAGCGACGGTTATCTCTTCAGTGCTTCGGGCTATGGTAAAGGGGGCGCACTACTGCAGCTGCAAAGCAACAACAACATGCTCACCCGGGCGGAATTCAAGTACGCCACCAAGCAGATGCAGAACCATCACGGCGGCATGATTCTTAAGGACGGGTTCCTGTATGGCTGCGACGAAGGCGTGCTGACGTGCCTGGATCTGCGCTCGGGCAAACCGGCCTGGCAGACACGCAACTCGGTCGGCAAGGGTTCACTCGTAATGGCGGACGGCAAGCTGATTCACCGCAGTGAAGAGGGACCGATTGCCCTCGTTGCCGCGACGCCGCAGGGGTATCAGGAACTCGGCCGCTTCGAGCAACCGCAGCGGAGCGACCACAGAGCGTGGGCTTATCCCGTGGTCGCGGGAGGCAAGCTTTACATCCGCGACTGGGACAAACTGCTCGTGTTTGACGTGGCTCAGTAAGGGATTCGTTCTCGCGACATGTACGACATCATCGGCGACATTCACGGGCATGCGCGCGAACTCGAATCGCTGCTGGCGCTGCTCGGCTACCAAGCTGTTGGACGCGGATACCGTCATCCGGACCAGCGGAAGATTCTCTTTCTCGGTGACTTCATCGATCGCGGTCCGCAAATCGGCCGTGTGATTGAGATCGCACGGTCGATGGTCGAAGACGGCCAAGCCCTCGCCGTGATGGGCAACCACGAATGGAACGCGATCGCCTTTCATACGCCTCGGCGTGACGGAACGGGGTTCTTGCGCGCCCATACGGCAAAGAACCACGACCAGCACCGCGCGACGCTGGTTCAGTTGTCGTCAACAGAGTTGCAGGATGCGCTCGACTGGTTCCGGTCGTTTCCGTTGTGGCTGGAACTCGATGGCATCCGGGCCGTGCACGCGTGCTGGGATGAACCGTCGCAGCGCTGTCTCGCAGGTCATCTCACCAGCAACAACACGATCACCGAAGATCTGCTGCAGTGCACGGGTGACACATCGGGCGCCAAATTTCACGCGGTCGAAACGCTGTTGAAAGGCCGCGAGATCCCGTTGCCGCCGGGCATCTCGTTCACCGACAAGGGCGGCTTCCTCCGTCGGCGAATGCGTGCGCGGTGGTATCTCTCGTCCTTGGGGCACACTTATCGATCGTACGCCATGTCGAATGAGATCGATTGTGATCACCCGCTGACCGACGACACCGCTTCGGCGTTGCCGGGCTATCCGCACGATGCGCCGCCAGTGTTCATCGGGCATTACTGGCTGCGCGAGCATCCGCCGACGCCGCTCGCACCGAATGTCGCGTGTCTGGATTACAGCATCGCCAAGGACGGCTGGTTGTGCGCCTACCGCTGGAACGGCGAGCGCACGCTCAGCCCCGAGCACTTTCTGAGTACGCCCCGTCAACCAGATAAACAATAATCGCGTCGGCGGGAACGCGGTCCTTCTCCCTGAAGGAGAAGGTGGCTGACAGGCCGGATGAGGGGGCCGAG
Source organism: Planctomycetaceae bacterium (assembly GCA_035686985.1). Lineage (GTDB taxonomy): Bacteria > Planctomycetota > Planctomycetia > Planctomycetales > Planctomycetaceae > DSVQ01. The sequence continues at coordinate 24,860 of DASRYX010000055.1, forward strand.
CGTTTCAATGCGCCCCCTCACCCTGGCCCTCTCCCTCAGGGAGAGGGGACCGGATGGAGGTAAGCACTTCCTTCATGCGGCGTGGCGATCACACCAGTTCGGGCATCGGGCTGCGATGATCGACAAGGAACTGCGGCCGCCCGGTCGGGTCGCGCAGCACGGTGTGCATCGGATCGATCCCCATGTTGTGGTAGATCGTGCTGATGATTTCCTGCAGTGGCACCGGGCGGTCTTTCGCGTACTCGCCGAGACGGTTCGTTGATCCGATCACCTGGCCGGTCCGCATGCCGCCGCCTGCGAGCAGGGCACAGCTTACCTGCGGCCAGTGGTCGCGACCGGCCTGCGGGTTGATCCGCGGTGTCCGACCGAATTCACCCCACACCACGACGGTGGTGTCGTTCAACATGCCGCGAATTTCCAGATCTTCAATCAACGCACTGAGAGCTTGATCGAGCTTGGAACCGTGATCGCGGACCAGCTTGAAATTGTCACCGTGGCTATCCCAGCGGCCGAAACTGAGCGTCACCGAGCGCACGCCGCATTCCACCAGCCGGCGGGCCATCAGGAAGTGATCGTTGCACGTCGGCGCACCGTCATATTGATACTGATACGGCTTGCCGTCGCCGTAACGGGCCACGACACGTGGATCTTCTTTCGTGAGATCGAGAGCATCGACCAGCTTGCTCGAGGTCAACACGCCGAACGCGGCTTCCGAGAATGCATCCATCCCGGTGAGCATTCCGGTCGCATCGACTTCGCGCTTGAGAACATCGAGTCCCTGCAGCAGTTGGCGACGATCGCTCAGGCGATCAAGTGTCACGCCGTTAAGCCGCAGGTCTTCCATCCCCTGACCCTGCGGTTTGAAGGGGGAAAACGCCGCGCCGAGGAAGCCGGGCGCACCGGGTTCCGACCACGGCACGTGCTGCGTGCGATCAGCCAGCGCAACGGCGGGCGGCACCGCGCGATCCGTCGGTCCCTGCAACTTGGACACCACCGCACCCATGCACGGGCGGCCGCCGACGGATTGAATCGAGTTCCGCGCCCACCCGCTGAAACACTGGTACGCGTCGTGGTTGTCGACGCTTCCCGTCACCGAGCGGATGAAGACGCATTTGTCTGCCATCGATGCGATGCGCGGAAAGACTTCGCCGATTTCGATCCCGGGAACGCTGGTCTTGATTGGATCGAATTCGCCCCGGATTTCCTTCGGGGCGTCGGTCTTGATGTCCCACATATCCTGATGGGGGGGACCACCACCGAGAAAGATGTTAATGACCGCTTTGTGTCTTGACTTGCTGCCGCTCGCCGCTTGGGCTTGCAGAATCTGCGGCAACGACAATGCCGCCAGACCGCCGAAGGTGAAGCCGCCGATTTTCAGAAAACCGCGGCGGGAGACGCCATCGCAATAGCGTTGAGCCGGGCCGTGAATCGTCAACATGGCGAGCCTCGCTGGGTGGGGAGCTACGACCCGCGAACGCTCGGCGGGATCAACGGGGGAGAGCCGTCGACGTGAGCGAACGCATCAATCGTCCAACATGAATTGTATCGGATTCGTGAGGGAAGGCAATTCATGTTTCGGCTGAAATGTGAACATGCGATCCGTATTTTGAGGGGTTTTGGGGCGAATAAGAGGGCTGTGCTGGTTGGTTTCAACGTAATTCGACCGGGACGCCGCCGTCGAGGATCCGCCAGTGCTTTAGA
>DASRYX010000056.1:0-13838 GCA_035686985.1 Planctomycetaceae bacterium
GGTGCCGACATGATTGCCGTCAACCGGCTGCTGCCCGTATCGCAGCGTGTACACACCGGGTTTGACTTCCTGTCCACGGAAGTCGGTGAATTCCTTGGCCTGATTGACTTCCATCACGCCGAGCAGTTGCCCGGGCTGAAACGGATACTTCACGTTCAAGGTCGATTTGAAGCCTTCCTTGGCCGTGGCTTGTTCGACGCGCCACAGCGTGCAGACGGGCTTGCCATCGATCAGGATCTGCACTCCGGGCTTGTGCAGCACGGCGGCGATTTTCTCGTTCACGCCGGCGGGAAGCGCCTCGACCGGCTTGAGCGTGCCCTCGGCCCCGAAGGCGGTCGCCGCGGCGTAGACCAGACTGACAACAGCAACGCGAAGCATGAGCGACGTTCTCCCCTGAAGGATGAAATTGATCGCCGGATTCTACCACCGAAACGGTTGAGAGTGGAGTTCGCCGCCCGTGCCGCGCGACCGCGCTGTCGCTGGGCAGCTTCGCGCAGAAGCCGGGCAGACTTCGAGTGTCTTTTGGCATTCGACGATTGCGATTGTCGAATCGGCGTCGAGAAAACCAGGGCTTTTCGACGCTTGGATGCAATTTGCGATCTCTGGCACAGCGATTGCCAAAGTGTTGTTCCGTGCGACGATGAGAAATCCAAAACGTCGCTTATCAACAACAGAGGGTTATCGAGTCGATCGGCTGGGAGTGTAGCCGGGGCAGGTCGTAGGGTCTGTTCCGGGCGAGCGCCTACACTCTCAGTCGTCGACTTGAATCGCAACCAGCCTCGCGGTGGAGATGTTATCCACCGCGAGGCTGGTTTTTTGTTTGCCTCTTCGTAGGTCAGCTTTGTAGGTCAGGCTGTGCCTGACTCATCTTCCTTGCCTCAAATCAAAAGAAGTCAGGCACAGCCTGACCTACGAGAGGCGTCCATTTGTGATTCCTCGCCTCGCGGTCTACGCTGGGAACGAGGAGACGAATCATGACGAACGACGCACCGTTGCGGGTGTGCAGCTTCGAGAGCCGGCGCGGGAACGAAATGCGGTCGCTGCTGGAACGTCACGGCTGTGAGGCAACGATCGCCCCGTCCATGCGGGAAGTCCCGCTCGATGAACACGCTGCCGTCTTTCACTTCGTTGAAGAACTGCAGGCCGATCGCATTCAGATCGTGATTTTCATGACCGGCGTGGGTGCCAAGGCGCTGCTGACGGCCGTCGAGACGCGGTCTCCGAAAGAGGAGTTCTTCCGGTTGCTTAACGGCGTGACCACGGTAGTGCGCGGCCCGAAATCAGTCGCCGTGCTGCGCGAGTGGGGCGTACGGATCGATCACCGTGCGCCAGAACCCAATACCTGGCGAGAACTGTTGCGCACGCTCGACGAGTTCGTACCCCTCTCCGGGAAAACCGTCGCCGTGCAGGAATACGGGGTTCCGAACGCAGAGTTCTACGCCGCTCTGGCGGAGCGCGGGGCGGCGATTCTCAGCGTGCCGGTCTACCGCTGGGAGTTCCCGGAAGATCCCGAGCCGCTGCGAAAAGCCGTGCATGACACGATCGCGGGCAAGTTCGACGTGCTGATGCTGACCAGCGCGAACCAGTTGCACAACGTTCTGAAGATGGCGGACGCGGAAGGGGTTCGCGACGCCTGGATGACCGCCGCGCCGAAATGTGTGATCGCATCGATCGGTCCCACCGCTTCAGAAGCGATCCAGGGATACGGCTTGCCAGTCGATGTCGAACCGGCTCACGGAAAAATGGGAACGCTTGTCCGTGAAACAAGTGAGCGCGCGCGGACCATCCTCGCCTCTAAGCCCTGATTATCGCTTCGCGGTTTCGCGCGGCGCGCGGAACGGCGTGACGCGAATTCCACGCGGCGCGAAACCGCAAGCGGTTGTGGTGACTTTTCTAACTCTCAATCTTGCCACGATTTCGCACACCTCGCGCGTCGACTACAATGTCCGCACTATGCTGACGCCTGCCCTGCACAACTCCCGCCTGATGAAGGCCTGCCGCCGTGAACCGACCGATTGCACGCCTGTCTGGATCATGCGGCAGGCGGGCAGGTATCTCCCGGAATACATGGCCGTCCGCAATCGCGTAACGTTTATCGAGCTGTGCAAAACGCCGGAGCTCGCCGCACAGGTCACGCTCGATGCCCAGCGGCTGCTGGACGTCGATGCGGCGATTCTTTTCGCCGATCTGCTGCCGATGCTCGAACCGATGGGCATCGATCTCGAATATCAGAAGGGCGAAGGCCCGGTCATTCACAACCCGATCCGCGACGCCAGCCAGGTCGACCGGTTCCGTGAGCTGGAAGACCTCGGCTCTATGCACTTCGTCTTCGACGCGGTGAAGCTAATTCGCCGTGATCTTCCCGGTGATATCCCCCTGCTCGGCTTCGCCGGTGCTCCGTTCACGCTCGCATCGTATGCGATCGAAGGGGGCGGCTCGCGGAATTACCTGTTCACCAAGCAGATGATGTACAACGACGAAGGCGCCTGGCGGACGTTGATGGAGCGGCTGTCACGAAGCCTCGTTCGCTATATCAACGCGCAGATCGATGCGGGCTGCCAGGCCGTGCAGCTGTTCGACAGCTGGGCGGGTTGTCTGTCCCCCGCGGACTATCAGCGGTATGCCGCACCGTTCACGAAACAGGTGGTCGACGGCATTCGCCCAGGAACGCCGGTGATCAATTTTCTCACCGGCAACCCCGCCTTGTTGTCGTCGTTGCGCGAGACTGGTGGATCGATCATCGGCCTCGACTGGCGCGTGAATCTTGCCGAGGCGTGGAAGACGGTGGGGTACGATGTGGGAGTCCAGGGGAATCTCGATCCGGTTTCCCTGATGGCCGATTTGCCGACGCTTAAAGCCCGGGCGAAAGCGGTGCTCGATGACGCCGGCGGCCGACCGGGCCACATCTTCAATCTCGGCCACGGCGTGTTCCCGGAAGTGCCGCCAGAGCATGTCAAAGCCCTCGTGAAAATCGTGCACGAACTCTCCGCCCGCTGAAGCCCAGGGATTGCCATCCCTGGGATGTTCACCCCATGAGCATTCCCACCCGCATTGCAGTCCTTGGCGGCGGCCTCACCGGTCTCGCGGCGGCTCACCGCCTAGTAGAACTGCGGGGTGACCGGCCGCTGGAGATTCATCTGTACGAAGCGGGATCGCGCTGGGGCGGGCTCGTCGGCACGATCGAGCGCGACGGTTATTTGATCGACACCGGCGGCGACTCGTTCATCACCAACAAACCGGGGGCGCTGCAGCTGTGCCAGCGACTGGGTTTAAGTGACCGGCTGCAGGCCACCGACACCAACCATCGCGGCGCGTTGGTCCTGTTTGATGGGCGGCCCTACCCTGTTCCTGAAGGTTTCCAGCTGCTCAGCCCCACCGCTATCGGACCGGTGCTGCGGTCGCCGATTCTGTCCCCGTGGGGTAAGGTCCGGATGGCGTTCGAGCCGTTCATTCCGCCCCGAAAAGGCAACGGTGACGAATCACTCGCGAGCTTTGTCCGTCGCCGCTTCGGCAATGAAGTGCTGGAGCGACTAGTGCAGCCGCTGGTGGGTGGCATCTACACATCCGATCCGGAGAAGCTGAGCCTGCGGGCGACGATGCCGCGGTTTCTCGATATGGAGCAGAAGTACGGCAGCCTGCTCCGGGCGATGCGACAAGCGAAGTCCGCATTGGTCGAGGACACCGCCAGCACCGGCGCGCGGTACGGACTGTTCGCCGGACTTCGCGGCGGCATGCAGGAACTGATCGACACGCTGGTCGCACGGATCGCGCCGCATGTCACGATGCATCTTCACACGGCGGTCGATTGCGTTGAACGATGGGACGCCCCTTCGCGATACCGCTTGCGCTTTCGCGTCGCGCAAGCAACGCCTCCTGATGCGTTCGATCACGTCATTAGCACACTCCCCACCGCCCGCAGCGCAGCTCTATTCGAGAATGTCGACCCACAGCTCGCGACATCGTTAAGGGACATTGAATACGCCTCTAGCACGATCGTTGTCACGGGGCATGATCTGGCGGACATCGCGCATCCGCTGAACGCGTTCGGTCTGGTCATCCCGCATCGGGAACGGCGACGCATTCTGGCGGTCTCATTCAACACGCGGAAGTTCCCGAACCGCGCTCCCGCGGGACGCACGTTGCTGCGCACGTTCGTCGGCGGGGCGATGCAGCCCGAACTCGCCGAACTCGATGACGCCGCGACGGTGCAACTAGTCCGTGAGGAATTGGCGGCGACGCTCGGCGTGCAGGGTGAACCAGACTTCGCGATCGTTGTTCGTTACCCCCGCGCGATGCCGCAATATCATCTCGGCCATTGTGATCGCGTCGCCGTGATCGAGCGGCAAGTCGCGGCCCATCCGGGGCTGCATCTCGCGGGGAATGCGTATCGCGGCGTGGGAATTCCGGATGCCATTCACAGCGGCGAGCAAGCCGCCGAACGTGTGTTGTCGCACGCAACATCGCTGAACTAACTCGCGCGAACCGCGTAACGCAACTTCGCCGACGAAGAACGCGGGTTGGCCCGCTGCTCTTCCATCGACGCCCGGATCACTTCCGGAGCAATGGCGACGTAGACACCATCAGCGTGGCCCTGCTGAAACGCTTTCTTTACCCGCCGGTCTTCCCCCGAATGAAATGTGAGGATGGCGACGCGGCCGCCCGGTTTCAAACAGAACGGTAACTGGCTGAGAAACGCCTGTAGCGCACCGAATTCATCATTCACTGTGATCCGAATGGCCTGAAAAACCCGCCGCACGGAAAGTTCAATGTCGTCCGGTCGTGCTTCATCCGCCAAAGCTCGGCGCACGATCGTGGCCAGTTCCGCGGTCGTCGTGATTGGCCGCGATCGTTGGGCACGCACAACCGCGCCGGCCAGCAGTTCGGCATACGGCTCATCCGCGTTTTCGGACAAGATCTCCACAAGGTCTTCAGCGTCCCACTTCAGAAGTCGTTGCGCCGCCGGGATGCCACTCTGCGGGTTGAGTCGCATGTCGAGCGGTCCATCCGTTTTGAAGGTGAAACCGCGGGCCGGGTCATCAATCTGCATCGACGAGACGCCGAGGTCAGCGAGAATGACATCAGCGCCGTCCGGAGCCACTTCGGCCAGCCAGCGCGAGGCCCCGGCGAAGTTCATCCGTTTGACCATAAGCGCTGGCTCTGGAAAGCCGAGTGATTTCAGCCGCGCTTCGGTCTTGGCCAACTCGACCGGATCGGCGTCAATTCCCAACAACCTTCCTCCGGGTTGGACCGCTTTCAACAACTCCTGCGCGTGACCACCGTATCCCAGGGTGCAATCGAGCGCCGTGTCGCCGGGTTGCGGCCGTAGAAGGTCCAGAATTTCGCCGACCATGATCGGCCGATGCGTCCCCGCTGGGGTCTTGCCGCTCTCCAGAATTCTGGCGACGTCTGCAGGGTAGGCCTCCGCGTGGTGCTCCTTGTACTTCTCGGCAAACGCGCGCGGATGCGTCCCCCGATAACGCGGCCTCCGCGGCGGTCGGGGGACATCAGCGTCAGACATCAGGCTTCTTTCCAAGTTCGTCGTTATCCGCCCGGTGGGTGCCGACTGCGAAGCATTTCTTCTCTTCGGATCGCAAGGATCAGCGGACGATTCAATTGCAGCGCGGCAATCGTGACTCGACCCGTACTTGTGATGCCGAGCAGCTCTTCATTCTTCCATTGGAAATGGTCCGTCCAAACGTCCTTTCGTGGAGAGAAGAGAACTGCGACATTCCCCGTGGTGGGATCAATTGCCGTTTGACGGGCTTCTTTTCTTAGCGAACAGGAAACGCACGCAAGAGCGAGATTATCGAAATCCGTGGGGCCCTCTGCCGATCTCGGGATGACGTGATCAACATGGAATGTCGCCTCCTGGCCAACCTGCGAAAGACCGCAATACTCACAGCGCCCGCCCGCGCGGTCGATGACTCGCTTCCGTAGTCGAGCCGCAATTGCGGTCACCGTTCAAGCTCGGAATCGCTGGATCGTTCTGATCGGAGTTTTAGTAACGCGAGAAGTTCTACCAGATCGACCAGTCCGTCCGCTTCTTCGCGTTCCGCTTGCGTGAGTGAACCTTCGTCGTCCTGTTTGTTCAGAAGGAACTGCAGCCGTGACTGAACGGCCGACGGTAACTGAAAGCGGCCCAAATCACCGGGCATTTCTAGTTCGAAGAGGACCGTTTGAGACATCGATTTCTCTTTCGCCAAGTGCACTACGCCAGCACTTCTGTCATGATTTCACCGTGGTCCATAACCGGCACCGGGCGGTTTTGCAGGTCGCGGACGCGGTGCTCGGGGTCGATACCGAGCGCGTGATACATGGTCGCGGCAATATCGGCCGGGCCATACGGTCGTGTCTGCGGGTAGGCGGCGTGTTTGTCCGTCACGCCCACGACCTGGCCCGATTTCACCCCGGCCCCGGCGAAGAACATCGAGCCGCAACGGCCCCAGTGATCGCGGCCGCCGTACCCGTTGATCTTCGGCGTGCGGCCGAACTCGGTGAGATACACTACCAGCGTGGAATCGAGCAGGCCCCGCTGCTTCAAGTCGGTGATCAGCGCTGCGAAGGCTTTTTCCATGCCGGCGACGCTGTAGCCCCGCTTGCACATGTCGGACACGTGCGGGAACTTCTGTTCGGGAACGTTATGGATATCCCACAGATTGCCGTAGTCAGGATCGTAACCGTAATCAACGAGCACGAAACGGGCGCCGGCTTCGACCAATCGCCGGGCGACGAGACAGCGTCCCCCAATCTTCGTCTGGCCATACGTTTCTCGCGTGCTGACGGCTTCCTGCGAGAGATCGAACGCCTGCCGCACCTGCGGTGACGCGAGGAGTTGCATCGCACCGGTGTAATTTCCGTCCACGGCGGTGAAGTCGGCGAGTGATTCCGCCGTCCGCAGAGATTGTTCGAGACTCGACCGCAGCGACGCACGGCGTTCGAGACGTCCGACATTGAGGCCGTCCGGGAACCGGAGTTCCGGCGGGATGAGGTTCTCGTCCGCGCGCGGCGAAGGATCGAGCGCCTTTTCACCCACGGTGAAATCGGGTTGTTCCGGTTGACCGCCGACGCAAAACGGGGCGTATTGACCGCCCAGCCAACCCCCGACGAAAAGGTTGTGCGGCGGCGGACCCGGACGCGTGATACCCGGCACCGCGATATACCCGGGCAAACCGTTGCGCGGTCCGAGCAGGTGCTGCACCATCGAGCCGATGTTCGGCTCGGTGAAAAGTTGATTCGGTGTCACCTTGCGGCCCGACAGCGTGTAAACCTGGCTCAGCAGGTGATCGTCGCTGTCATGGGAGAAAGACCGCACGACGCAGAGGTCGTTCGCGATGCGTGCGAGATTGGGACAGGTCTCGCTGAAGAATGTGCCGGGCAACGCAGTGGCGATCGTATCGAGACGCCCGCGAATTTCCGGCGGCGCTTCGGGTTTGGGATCAAGCGAATCGATGTGGGTCACCCCACCGCCCATCCACAGGTAGATGATCGATTTGGCTTTCGCCGTTGCGGCGGGGGTGAACGCGGCGTGAGCTTGCAGCCCGAGTCCCGGCCAGACGGCGGCGGACAACGCAATCGGCCCGACTTTCAACAGATCACGGCGCGTGACGATGCTGCGAAACGCGGCTTCACGATCGATTTCGGGCAATGCACGGCGATCCATGGACGGGCCCTTCCCCGCAGAGTCAACAGCTTCCCCTCACCCCGAGCGCGGTCGTGCCATTATGTCGTTTCGGCCACCGAACGAGCAAGACATCAATAGAAGTGAATGGATGCGGCCTACCGGGGTGGCGACGATGAAAGCCGGTGGACATCACTCCAACCGAAGCCAACCGTTGACGTAGCTCGGGCGCACGGCGGGCGGATCGGCTTCCTTACAAGACCAGACTTCGTTCCCGTCGACGCTCACGGCGACGCTGCCGCCGGTCATTTGCGCGAGCGAATACTTCCAGGTGGGAGGACCACCAGCGACAGATTGGGCTTCGAGCAAGACGAAGACTTCCGGGTTCGTGCCATTGGCGAAGGCGAAGATCGCACCATCGATCACTTTGAGTGTGGCGTCATCGTACCGATGGAGTGCATTGGCCATCGGACGGAGTTCGATCCGGCCTTCGATCACGGCGGTTTCGTTCGCGGTGAAACGTCGCATGAGCTGCCGCATTTGCGCTAGTCTCAGCGTCGGTCGATCCGCCGGCACACCGGCATCGGGAAGATCGCGGAAAGCCACCCCCGGCTTCTCGGCGAGCCAATCCAGATGCGTTGTGTGCTTGGCCCGGATCCGTTCCGCCGAGAGTGATACGATTTCAAACAGCCACGGCGTATTTTTCGGCTGCTTGGGGTAGAACTCGATTGCCATCACCGCAACCGGCCGCCCTTTCGTACCCCACAGCCATAAGGCCGATTCGTGCAGCCGGCGTGTGGCATCGGTGTAACGGAAGAGCGGTTCCGCAGCGAGTTTCGCCGCGACGGCTTCCTCCTTCACCGAGATCTGAAAGCTCTCCGCGACCTGCCGCATCTTCAATCGATGCGCATCACGCTCGGGGGTACTTTGATCTTCAGCGCGAATGGGGACAACTGACACCAAAAACAGCGAGACGATCAACACCCGAGACAAAGGTCGCATGGCCAAGCCTCACAACTCAGACAGAAGAGCGTCGTGACGTGCACAATCATGACATTCTGTCTATGTCGCTGCAAGGCTGAACGGTTTAGTTCTGCCGTGCGTTCCAGGTGAAAAGCACTGAGCGGCGGACGAGTTGTTTGCGGGCGGCTTCCAGTGCCGCTTCGTAAATCACCGCCGCTGCGGGCGATGTGGCCAAGGTCAATGGCACGGAAGCGAACGGCGACGCCGGCAAAGGCCACGGAGCAGCATCGGCCGGGGTGGAATTGAGCAGATGTGAAAACCGATGGGCCGGCATGACATTACGTCCTCAATGATTCGCAGCTCAGTGCAATCGGGGGTTAGACGAATTATCGATCAAAGCAGTGGGTGTTCTGGTGAGGGCCTCCGTCCGGCGGGGTTGAAACTGGTGGATAATGCCCGGCTCGGTGGCGAAGCACGCTCTCTCGGTAAGATCGTTACAACCAAAATCTTCGTTACGATCATTAAAATCCTCTTGCTGACCGATAGAAGGAAACGCTACGCTTCTCGCGTTCCGACCCGTCCACGGGCGGCAATCCCACACATTGGCGATCAGTTGACCGCGGTCTCGCGGAGACATCGCCCGGCAAACGGTCGTTGTGGAACACTCTTTCCGCGTGTCGGCGGCCCTTGCTCCCTTCTCTTTGTTGGAGTCTCTGAGATGGCGATGGTCATGGTTGAACGCACTGTGGGGTCAACTGGTCTTCCGGCTTCGGCCACGCCGGCGATGGGCCCGGCAGCCAACGCCGTGCTCGTGCCCCGCTGCACGATCAAGATCGAACGCTGCAAGGATGGCTGCAAGTTGAAGTGCGTCTGCGAAGACGAACTCGCGTGCGCCACGCTGCAAAACCTCTGCAAGTCGTTGTGCGACGGTCTGTGCTCGGTCAGCTGCACGCAGAACGGCATCTGCGTCTGCCAGTGCAACTTCGCGCTATGCCGCTGTACCTGTGAATGTACCGCTGACGGCGTCTGCATCAGCTGCTGCTCGGGCGACGCCAAGTGTTGTGCCCAGATCCAGGCCTGTTGCGATTGCATCGCGAAATGCCTCGAAGCCGGTTGCAGCTGCTGCATCAGCTTCAGCGGTACGCCGGTCTGCTGCTGCACGTGCTGATTATTTAACGCCAATGCAACGACGAAGAAGCCGCGACTGAGTTACTCAGCCGCGGCTCTTTTCGTTGCCGAGCGTGCGGTCTATCAACGTTAGAAGCGCAAATACACGCCGCCGCGGCGACCGCCAAAGTAAGCTGATCCGCCACCGTATCCGTACGAATTCCCGTAATAGCCGCCGTAGTAAGGCTGTGAGTAGTAACCGCCGCCATACACCGGCTGGCTGTAATAGCCACCGCTATAATATGGCTGGCTGTAGTATGCGCCGCCGCCGTAATACGCCCCACCGTAGTACGGTTGGGCGTAATAGCCACCGCGGTATCCAGATGAGTAGCGGTTGCCGTAATAACGGCTGCTGCCGTAATTATTCCGGTATCCCCGCCGCCATTGAGCGTCCGATTCACTCGGCGCGGCGAAATAAGCCGCAGAGGCAATAAGGGTCAGCATTACAATCTTGCGAAACATGTCACGATCTCCCGTTATCTCGATGGACTCAGACACTTCCGGTCCCGACCGGTGAGTGTCCGAACCACGTAAGGTTCTACGGGCCAGTTTCGCAAGCGCTGTGCCCGTGGTGCCAGATGCGAGGGAAGCTCGTGAGAATTCAATACGTTGCGCGACCGATCTTACTACGCTACAAGCAGATACAGAGTCTGCATCACTTTCCCGAATATTCCGGATCGGATGGGGTCTTGTTCCGTCAACGAACACCCTGCGTTCTGAACCGACAGGAGGGCGACGACTCGGTCTGTCCTAATGTGTACCAGTGAGGACCCAGTATTCCTTGATCTGCTCCGCGGCGACATCCTGAAAGTATTGCGGCATGGTTTCGGCGAACCACTTCGGGGTCTTCGTGACGACGTGAACAGTCCCGCCCGGTTTGAGGGCTCGGTGTGCCATCCGCAGGAAAAGTTCGGCGATGCGGTAGTGTGAGAAGTACGGCGGATTTGCCAGGACCAGATCAAACTGCCCGCGCGGAATGAGTTGCCCGCCAGCATCAAGCAGCGTGTCGATCCCTGTCAGCCCGTTCGCCGTCGCGCCGTGTTGTACGCATTCCAGTGCCCGGGGGTTGGAGTCGACCGCAAGCACCTGAACATCTTCAGCGCGACTGGCCGCGGCGAGCGCGACGACACCCGAGCCGCAGCCGAGGTCGAGCACCTGCTGCCCCGGTTCAATTTCCATCGTGTTGATCAACGTGCGGGCCCCGACATCAATGTGCCGGTGACTGAAGACTGACGGCCGCGTGTACGACTTGATCAATTTCTCACGGTCGCGGAAGACAAACTCCGCGCGATAGTTCTTCTCTTTGGCGAGCGGCCCCGGCTTGGTGCAGAGGTAGATCACCCCCTTCTTCACCGGTCGGCGGGTCACCTTCGGATAAAGCTTTTTCAGCTCTGTGTGCAGCCATTGATCGTCGGGGTTATCGATCACGGCGACGAAGCGGCCTTCGTCACGCAGCCGTTGATAACCGAGTTGCAGCATCTCCCGGACGAGCTCGGTTTCGCCGCGTGTGCCGAAGCCCCACACGACGAGGTCAAACGGATCTTCGGGCGGATCGGCGGTGCAGACCCATTCAATTCGCGCTTCGAGTTCCGACTCTTCCGCGCCGGCGGTTTGATCGCGCTGGTAGACGTCCAGGAACCAACAGACGGCGGTCGCTTCCGGATGCACGGCAACATACGCGCGCGGAAATTGTCCGCGGCCGACGGTGTTGCAGAGCATCCGTCCGCCCGGCAACTCCGCGGAGATATCGATTCGCAGTTGCTCCGATAGCCGCACACGCAGTGGCTGGTCGTCATCATCATCATCACGCGGTCGGCGGGGCATAGTTCCCTCGATCGGAGCAGAGACCCACGGTTCGAAAACTGTGGGCTTCTAGGTCACTCGACACAAATAGCATTTGAGGTAATCGGTTTCGAGGCAATGGACCGAGGTGGGGTGGTCGGGGCCGGGGCCGCGAGCTTCGAGAATCTGGATGTGGCGATTCGCCTGCAAGGCCACGCGGCCGAGCATCTCGGTGAACAGGTCATGCGAGACCAGCCCCGAGCAACTGCACGTCATCAACAAGCCGCCGGGGTTCAGCACATCGAGTCCAAGCCGGTTCAGACTGAAATAGCCGCGCATCGCGGCGTCGAGGCTGTCGCGATGCTTCGCGAGTTTCGGCGGATCGAGAATGACGGTGTCGAACTTGTCCCCCGCTGCTGCGAGTTGTTCCAGTGCGGTGAACCCGTCTTCCTGCATCACTTGCATCCGGTCGGCGACGCCATTCCGCTCCGCGTTGGCGTGCATCAGTTCCAGAGCGGCGGCGGAACTGTCGACGGCGATGACTTCCGACGCCGGTCCATGCACCAGGCAATTCAGCGCGAATCCGCCCGAATAACAGAACATGTCCAGCACACGCGACTGATTCGCGAACGAGGCGATCCGTCGGCGATTGTCCCGCTGATCAATAAAGAAACCGGTCTTCTGACCCGAGGCAAGATCGACGGCGTAGTTAATGTCATTTTCACGAATCAGCAGCGGCCGCGGCGGTTCGACTCCCCGTACGAGACCTTCCGTGAGTTCCAGGCCTTCAGCAGCGCGCATTCCCTTTTCGGTTTTGAGCAGGATGCCTTTCGGCGACAACTTTTCCTGCAGGAGGTCGAACAGCGTCTCACATCGGTCGGCCAGCGCCCGCGAAGTGATCTGCACGGTCAGCCAGTCGCCAAAGCGATCGACGGTGAGACCCGAGAATTGATCGGCTTCGGAGTACACGAGCCGGCAGGCTAACTCCGGCGTGAACGGGCCGAAGAGGCGGCGGCGCAATGCGATCGCATCATCCAGCCGGCGTGACCAGAATGGGTCATCCAGCGCTTGTTGTTCATCCCACGAATACAGCCGCACGCGGATGTTGCTATGCGGATTGAACAAGCCGCGGGCGATGAATTTGCCGTCGTGGGCTTTCAGGACGACTTCACTGCCCGGGGCAATGCCCTCCGCCTGTGAGGCGATCGCGCTGTGAAACACCCACGGATGTCGGCTGAAGAACGGCAGCGCTTTTCGGGGATGGAGCCGGATTTCGGGAAGACTGGCGAGGACGGTCATCGGAGCGGGTTTCACTGCGCGAGCACTAAGACACGGTTGCCGCGGACTTGCGAAAAACCGCCAGGCGGAAAATCGTTAGCGATTCGGCGGACGATCGCCGGCTTCCACTTCCTCGATGTACGCCAGCAGGCGATCGCGCTCGTTGGTGAGGTGGCGGACTCGCAGCAGCGATCGCACCCGGGTGGTCAGTTCCAGGCGATGGACCGGCTTCGTGAGGAAATCGTCCGCCCCGGCTTTGACGGCCTTCTCAATGTCGCCCATTTCGTTGAGTGCAGTGACCATCAGAATCGGAATGTTCTTCGACGCGGGGCTCTGCTTCAGCCGTTGGCAGACTTCGTAACCACTCATCTTGGGCATCATGATATCGAGGAGAATGATGTCTGGGTGGAATTCCTCGACTTTGGCGAGCGTCGATGCACCGTCCGCCGCCATCACGATCTCGTACGGCGTTTCGCCGTCAGAGAGATACGCCTCCAGCAGTTCGCAGTTCTGGACGTTGTCGTCGGCGATCAGAATCTTGGAGACGGGTGCAGCCATAATGGTAAACCCCGATGGGGGAAAGCGTTCGGGTCGTAGGTCAGTGTCGCGTTTCAGTGAAACAAACGATTCGCAGGTTCCGAGTATAGCGTCTGCCCGGCAGTGACGAAACCGGGGCGGACTGCCAGAAGCCGACTCCCGCTGTGTTAAACAAGCTTCGACGAATATCAGAGCGGCGGAGTGCCTTCGATGAGACGCTGCAGGAGTTCC
Organism: Planctomycetaceae bacterium; assembly: GCA_035686985.1. Taxonomy (GTDB): domain Bacteria; phylum Planctomycetota; class Planctomycetia; order Planctomycetales; family Planctomycetaceae; genus DSVQ01. Next base: position 13,577 of record DASRYX010000056.1, read on the forward strand.
GGGGCGACGTGGCCGCGGAACCGGACTTTGCCGTCGCAGACGATGACGGGAACACTCAACCCGTACTTCTCCACCAGCCGGGGATCGGTATCGACATTGATGACCTTCTGGTGCGGGAGCCAGCGTTGATAGGCAGTCAAGAGTTCGATCGCTTCATCACACAGTGGACAGGGATCTCGCGAATAGACGATCAGCTCACGAAACCGCAGGCCCGTACGGGTCGGCCGCCATTTCGTCGCATGCGTTGCAGAAGACAGAGGTG
>DASRYX010000057.1:0-10455 GCA_035686985.1 Planctomycetaceae bacterium
AACGCCCGGCGGTCATACTCGTTGTCATCCGCCAGGAGCACAAGGCCGGCACGGATAAGATGGACCGAGGACGACGATGCGTATTCACGCCGCAGCGCGGAGTCGCCCGCACCCGGGGGCATTCGCGTGGTCGCCGGTGTCGGACTATTTATAACCGGTACGCTGCCGACATCGGTCTCGAACCCCACCGGCATGGACGTCGAAGGCCGCCGTTCATCTGTTTCAGACCCGGCTTTGGACGGCGGCGGCAGCACGACTTCCGCATTGGCAAACGAAGCGAGTGCCCGGATCACATCGTCCGCCGTGGCGAAGCGTTCCTCCGGCTTCTTGGACATCAGGCGCCGGCAGACTTCGATGACGGTCGCCGGAGTCTGCGGGGCGAAGTCGGTCACCTCCGGCATCGGCGCGGAAATGTGGCCCTGCATTTTACTGAAGACGGTCTGATACTCGCCCGACGCAAACGGTGGTTCGCCCGTCAGGAAATGAAACAGCGTGCAGCCGAGGGCGTACAGGTCAGTCCGTGCGTCGGCTTTGCGCGGATCGTCCCATTGCTCGGGGGCCATGTAATCAGCGGTGCCGAAGATCTGGCCGAGCGTGGTGAGATCGGTGCCGGGCTTATCATCGCGAGAGAGAATCCGTGAAAGTCCGAGGTCGAGCAGTTTCACCCGACCGTGGGCGTCGAGTAACAGGTTGGACGGCTTCACGTCGCGATGAACCAGCCCGGCGGCATGCGCCGCAGAGAGTGCATCGGCCGCTTCCCGGATGAGACGGCACGCCGTTCCCAATGGCAGCGGCCCGCGCTCCTTCAAGATCGTGGCGAGGTCCTGACCGTCGACGTATTCCATGGCGAGATAATGCGTGCCGTCGATCTCGCCGGCATCGAATGCCTGCACGACATGTGGGTGGGTCACCCGACCGACGGCTTTCATCTCCCGCTGAAACCGGGCGGCGGCATCCGGGTGGTGCATGAACGCGGTGGAAAGAATTTTGACCGCGACCACTTTGTCGAGCTTGGTATGCACGGCGCGAAAGACGACGCCCATCCCACCTTCGCCGAGCAGTTTCTCCAGGCGATAAGGGCCGAGTGTACTTCCGATATCCAAGGTGGAAGAGGGCGGAACGACGGGTGCTACCGGCGGCGCAATCCCCGCCGTTGGTGGAGTGGAATCGCTGTGACGGTCTGCGGAAAACGCGGCGACGATGGCTTCCCGATAATCCGGAAAGCGGGACAGATAATCGTCCGCCTGCGCCAGCTCTCCGCGGCGCTTTCGCCACCAGCATTCGATGGAGAGCAACTCGGCAAAGAGCCGCGGGCGGACTTCGGCCGCCGCGCTCTGGAGCGTCGCTTCCAACGACGGCGTGCCTCCGTTGCGGAACTCTTCCTCAAAGCGATCGCACACCCCTTCCCAGTCGGTCGACAATGGAGCGGCATCGGTAGATGAAGCGGGTCCAGAGGGCAACGACATCAGCAATCCAATGACAGGATTCGCCACGACGACAGCAGATGCGACTTCCGCCAGGCTGCGTCGTCGTCGGTGTGCGTCTGTTACTCTATCGCTCTCCGAACGACATCGCCACGGTTTATGACAGGGCATGCGCGAAGGAGACGATGCCGCTGCCAAACCAGACGAACCACCCCGCGCCCCACACTGCCAGTCGAACAGCCTGCCACAGCGAACGCCGGGGCAGCGGAACCGCCTGAAAAACCACCCCCGCGATGAGACCCAAGGCAGCGAACGGCAACAGTGTCAGCGACGCCTGCAGACAACAGCTTTGAAACCGGCGGCAGATCGCCCCGGTCATCGGGCCCGTGATGGTGCCCGCGGTGGTCAGCCACACCAGTCCGCGTTCCTGCGACGCATTCGACAACCCACCCGAAACTGCGGCGTAGGTCAGCACGGTGAAACAGAGCCACAGAACGCCAAATACGATCGCATGGCTGAGACCGATTCGGTTGCCGCGCGCTTTCGACGACGTACTTCCTAATTCCGACAAGGTCCCGTCTGGACGTTGAATCGACGGTTCATCAGACATTGGCGATCCCTGTTTACGATAAGTTCGCCCACGCCCTCGCACTAGGTGTCTTTTGCTTCGTCAGTCAGCAAACTGTGCCAGTTACGATGGCCATGCAGCAGGCGGATGAACTCCAATCCCGCATCCGTGCGGCGGAAGAACAGAAGCCAGTTTCGAAAGCCTTCAATCGGCCAGCCACGCAGGCCTTCCAGCCGCGGATTCGTAAATTCGCATCGTGTGCCGACATTGGGGAATTCTGCCAGGAACGCGATGGAATGCTTCACGGCCGACAGGAACCGATCGGCAACAACATCGCCCGCTTTCCGTTCAAGGTAGTCGATGTGGTCCAACAGGTCCGCCTCAAACTGCGGCCGAAATGCCGTTGGTAACGGGGTCATGATGCCGACAGCCGACGGCGCTCGATACGATGACTCAGTTCCTGCCAATAGCTTTCATCGACCGGGAAAGAAGGTCCACTATCCAGACCGGCTTGGAGCTCCGCTTCAAGACGTTCTCGCGTCACGGGCGAGTCGGCAGCGGTGGACAGATCCTGTTCTACGCTTTCATCCAGCGCAGCACGAATCTGCAAACGCGCCGCCAACGGCAAGGCTCGAATCTGTTGCAGTAACGCGTCTTGCGTGGTCATTGCCGTCCCTTTCAGCCCGAATACTTTTGAATGTTTTACATCGTAACCAATCAAGAAGCGTAACGACGCGTCTTCGAGATTCTTGAGAAAAGTCAACCTCAGCATACCATATTCACACATTGACCAATTCGTGGTCTCCGCTGAGAATTCCTTCGCGGCCGCGCGGGGGAGCGTCTCCAGCGGCCGGGTGACATCGCACCGGCTGGCTCAGGAGTCTGCAACATGGCCAAACGCAAGAAGTCTGCCCCGCCCGCGCCGCAAGTCGTCAAGAAGAAGGTCGCGCGGCCCAAATCGGCGGAGTCACCGACCATCGGCGAATATCTGATCCGGCGGCTGCAGGATTATGGCGTTACCGATGTCTTTGGCATCCCCGGGGATTTTGTGCTGCAGTTCTACGGGCAGCTGCAGAACAGCCCGCTCAAAGTGGTCGGCATGACGCGCGAGGACTGCGCGGGATATGCCGCGGATGCGTATGCGCGCGTGCATGGCCTGGGGGCCGTCTGCGTGACGTACTGCGTCGGCGGTCTGAGCTTGTGCAATTCCATCGCCGGTGCTTATGCCGAGAAATCGCCGGTCGTGGTGATCAGTGGTGCGCCTGGTGTTGAAGAACGCCGATCGAACCCGCTGCTGCATCACCGCGTGCGCGACTTCACCACGCAGCGCGAGGTCTTCGAGAAAATCACGGTGGCAAATGCGTCGCTGGATGATCCGCTAACAGCCTTTCGCGAGATCGATCGCTGCCTTGATGCGGCGGTGAAGTATAAACGGCCGGTGTATCTCGAGCTGCCGCGCGATCGCGTCAACACGCGCTGTCCGTATCCGCATGTCGCCGCGTCGACTCCGCCGCAAAGTCAGAAGGACGCATTGCGGGAAGCGCTTGTCGAAGCGCAGGAGATGATTTCCCGCAGTGAGCGCCCGGTGATTATCGCCGGGGTCGAGATGCATCGCTTTGGTCTCAGCGATGAAGTGGTCAAATTCGCCGAGAAGACGCAGATCGGAATGTCAGCGACGCTGCTGGGCAAGTCGGTCGTGAGCGAAAAACATCCGCAGTTTGTCGGGATTTATGAAGGGGCGATGGGCCGCGTCAGTGTGCAGAAGTTTGTCGAGGAAAGCGACTGCATCATCCTGCTCGGAGCGTTTCTGACCGACATCGATCTGGGCATCTATACGGCTCATATCGATCTTGGAAAGTGCATCTACGTCACGAGCGAAGAACTGCGGATTTCGCATCATCACTTTCATGACGTCCTGATCGCCGACTTCGTGAAAGGACTGCTGAAGCTCGATCTGCCGTTGAGTAAACGGCCGTTGCCTCCGAAACACAAGGTCGAGAAGTTTGTGCTGAATCCGTCCGCGCCGATGAAGACGGCGCGGCTCTTCGCGCGGATCAACGAACTTCTGGATGAGAACATGGTCGTGGTTGCCGATGTCGGCGATTGCCTGTTCGGGGCTGCGGATCTGACGATTTACCGCCGCACGGAGTTCCTCAGCCCGGCGTATTACACTTCGATGGGCTTTGCGATCCCCGCATCGATCGGGGCCCAGGTCGGCAATCCGAAACTGCGGCCGATCGTGCTTGTGGGTGATGGTGCGTTTCAGATGACCTGCCTGGAACTCTCGACCGCCGTGCGACACGGGTTCAATCCCATCGTGATCGTGCTGAACAACAAAGGCTACACGACCGAACGCTTCATTCAGGACGGCCCGTTCAACGATATTCTCAACTGGGACTATCACCGCCTACCCGATTTGCTCGGCGATGGCTGGGGCTTCGAGATCCACACCGAAGGGGAACTCGACCAATCACTCAATGCGGCACTCGCGCATCGCGACTCGTTCAGTCTGCTGAATGTGCATCTCGATCCCTTTGATGTCAGCCCGGCCCTCAAACGTCTGGGGGAAAGTTTGTCGAAGCGGATCTGATTTCACCTGTGGTTCACGGACTGGGGTGATCCGCGCGTGATACAATTCAGCATCAGGATGACTCGCATCAGAAAGATCTACCGAGACTCGGGGTTCGCATGAAACTGACGTTTTTGGGTGCCGCGGGGGAAGTCACCGGCAGTCAGCATCTGATTGAGACGAGCCACCGTCGGATTCTGCTGGATTGCGGTTTTTTTCAGGGACGCCGAGCCGAATCCCGACAGAAGAACGAGCAGTTTTACTGCCGGCCGAAAGATCTGGATGGCGTGATCCTGTCGCATGCCCACACCGATCATGTGGGCAATCTGCCGGGACTCTACAAGGCCGGGTTTCGCGGCCCGATTTTCTGCACGCCGCCGACGGAAGATGTCGCCGGTGTCATGTTGAATGATTCGATCCGCATCCAGGAAGAAGACGCGCGCTACCTCAGCCGCGCGCTCGGGCCGAATCACCCGCCGCTGGCACCGTTGTATGAAGAATCGCACGTCGTCGGGGTCGTCAAGCGGATGGAAGGCTGTCCGTATGGCGAATGGCATCAGCTCGCCCCGGATTTCAAAGTCCGCTTCACCGACGCCGGGCACATTCTCGGCTCGGCGATTGTCGAAATCGAACTGGAAGATCAGCAGACGTGGAAGCGAATCATTTTCACCGGCGATTTAGGTCGTCGCGGCTTGCCGTTGTTGCGGGACCCGCAACTGGTGGACGGCGGTGATGTGCTGATCACAGAATCAACGTACGGTGACCGCATTCATGAAGCGGCACACGACATTGAAGCCCATCTGGAACGAATCATTCGTACGGTGACACAGCGCGGCGGTCGCGTGGTCATTCCGGCATTCAGTCTGGGGCGTACGCAGACGTTGGTTTTCTTTCTGAATCGGCTGTTCAACACGGGTCGTCTGCCGCGTGTGCCGGTGTTTGTCGACAGTCCGCTGTCTAAAGAGATCACGACGGTTTATCGCCGGCACATGCACGAACTCGACACGGAGTTTCAGCGGGAACTGCAGAGTGACAAAGATCCGTTCGCGTTCCCGGGATTGCGTTATGTCAATTCCGCCAGTGAAAGCGCCGGGCTGAACCATCTGCGGGAACCATTCGTGGTGATTGCGTCCAGCGGAATGTGTGAAGCCGGTCGCATTGTCCACCATCTGAAGCACGCCGTTGCGGACGAAAGGAATGCGGTGGTCATCATCGGGTTCCAGGCGCAGCACACGCTCGGACGGCGCATTCAGGAACGGCAGCCCTATCTGAGGATTTTTGATCGGCAGGTGCCGCTGCGGGCGGAAGTCGAGGTGTTGAGCGGATTATCGGCCCACGCCGATGCCGCCGATTTCCGCTGGTGGTTCGACCATCTGGCAGCAACCGGCGGGGTAGGGCAGGCGTTCATCGTGCATGGTGAAGAACGCTCGGCCCGGGCCGTTCAGACGATGCTCGAAAACGTCAGCAACGAACCCGCGGTGATCCCGCAGTTCCGGCAGACGTTCGAGGTTTGACTGGAACGCAATCACGCGTCGGAGAAAAGCGCTTCGACAAAATCGTCCGGGCGGAAGAGTTGCAGGTCGTCGATCTGTTCCCCAACGCCAACGTATTTCACCGGGAAACCCAGCCGCTGACGGATCGCGACCACGACGCCCCCTTTGGCGGTCCCATCGAGCTTCGTCAGCACGATGCCGGAGCACTGAATCGCGTCACCGAACTGCTTGGCTTGAACCACGCCGTTTTGACCGGTCGTCGCATCGATCACCAGCAGACTTTCATGCGGCGCGCCCGGCAAGCGCTTATCGATCACCCGACGAACTTTTTCCAGTTCTTTCATCAGGTTCTGCTGCGTGTGTAATCGACCCGCGGTGTCGATGATCAGATAGTCGACGCCCTTGTTCGCCGCTTCTTCACACCCGGCGAACGCCACCGCGGCGGGATCGGAACCGCTTGGCTTGGTGACGATCGAGACGCCAAGCCGCTGGCTCCACATCGCCAACTGCTCGACGGCGGCGGCACGGAACGTATCGCCGGCGGCGAGCATCACGGTATGCCCGCTGGATTGGATCAGCTTCGCCAGTTTGGCAATCGTCGTGGTTTTACCGACGCCATTCACGCCGGAAACGAGAATGACCGTGGGTTTGGTTTCCGCGCGCTTCAGCGGTGACAGCGGTTGATCGGCATCCCAGTTGGTCGCCTCCGTCCCTTTGAGGATGTCCTTCAAGGTGGCCTTAACGGTGGCCCACAGTTCCGGCAGGACGAGCGTGCGACCGAGGAATTTCTCCCGCAGCTCGGACACGATCCGCTGTGCAGCCTCGACTCCCATGTCGGTGCGAATCAACCGCGCCTCGAACGCTTCGAGCTTCGATTCGTCGAGAATCTCCCCCGCTCTGAACAAATCGCGGACATCGGTCTGCAGCAGCTGCTTGGTCTTCTGCAACCCCTGCTTCAAACGATCAAACCAGCCCATGGAACGTTCTGCGCTTTCGAGGATTCTTCCGAGGCACCGTCACCCGGTGTTCGCTTCGATCATAGGAAGAATTCGACGAAACGGACACGGTGCGGATGCTCGACTAGTTTTGCGAGGCATCGCAGGCCGAGAGGTGCACGAGGCGCTGCAGCCGCGCCGATCGACGTTCGGTTTCCGCCACCCATGCCGGCTGTTGCGCCTCGGCGAAATGCTGCCCCGCCTGCGTGAGACAATACTGAGCCGCAGGCAAGCGGTGCATCATCTGGAACGCTTCCGCGGCATTGAGCAGGTCGCGCGCGGCACCGGCTTCATCACCAATCTGTCGATGCGCACGGTACGCCGTCAGCAGACCGCGGCGGGCGACGCGGGGGCGTCCCCGCCGGAGGGCGATAATCCCGCGGGTCGCGTAAATCTCGGCGAGCCATTCGGGATGCGTGTCCAGAAGTTCGTCCATCGATTCCAGCAGCGATTCGGCAAGATCAAAATGCCCGGCGGCAATCGCATCGTTCGTCAGATGCAGCAGGTCATCCGCGCCGAAGTTGTCCTGAAACCGCAGCGCCTGTTGCTGAAAACGGCGGGCGAGAACACTGTCGCCGAGTTCCCGGTAGGTGGCTGCGAGATTGGAATAAATCGACGCCAGCACGTCGCGCCTTCCGTCGGCTGAGGCCGGTTCGATGGCCGCAGTCCAAGCGGCGATGGCATCGCCGTAATGCTGCCGCTCAAAGAGCAGCGCGCCTAGAGTGACGCGGAGTTCCAGCCAACCGGTACGTTCCAGCAGGGCGCGAACGGTGGCAACGGCATCAGACCAGCGACCGGCCTGCAGCAACGACTCGAGGTGCGGCCAGAATTTTTTCAGGGAATCGCGGTGGGACTCTCGGGCAGCCATGATGGGCTCTCGTCTGCGGAGGGATACGGACCAGCGAGCCGCGAGACGGTCTCCCGCAATTTGGAGAGAGCAACGACCTGAGAGAGTTGAAGTGTAGAGCCGTCCTGATCGAATTGACAAGTCTCTGACAGATCGGTTGTACGGAAAACTTCAGATTCGACCAACCCTCGCCGCGTGCCAGAATGGCAGAGTCCCGGTGATTCGTCCGAGGAATTCCGCCATCAGTGGCAGGGTCGCTGAAACGTCGGGCGACGGAATTCACTGCTTTGGAAGGGGTTACAGCAATGGGATGGAAAGGCGCGCCGATTGCTCTGCGACGAGTCAAGCGTTGTTCTTCAATGAGACACCCGCGCTGCGCAAAGTTTATGACGCAGCCCCAGGAGAAAGATGCATGGCGAAGAAGGCGGACAAGGCCTCGGTGGACCTGAAACTGGTGCCGCTGGCTGATCGTGTGGTCGTGAAGCGGGCCGCGGCGGAAACCAAGACCGTCGGCGGAATTGTGCTGCCGGATTCGGCGACCGACAAGCCGCAGCGTGGTGAAGTCCTCGCGGTCGGCGAAGGCCACGTGAAGAATAACGGCCTGAAAGTGGCCCTGACTGTCCGCCCCGGCGACTTGGTGGTCTTCAGCAGCTATGCTGGCGACGAGTTCAAAGTCAACGAAGAAACTTACCTGCTCATGCGCGAGAGCGACATCCTCGCCGTTTACGGCTGAGTTGAACGTCGTTCGCCTGTCATTTGAATAACTCGAAGACACTGTTCCTCCAACGGAGACTGACTCGCAATGGCCAAAATGATTGCGTTTGACCAGGAAGCCCAGGAAGCCATGCGCCGCGGCGTGATGAAGCTGGCGAAAACGGTCCGCGTCACCCTCGGACCCCGCGGCCGCAACGTCATCATCGAAAAGAGCTTCGGCTCCCCGACTGTCACCAAGGACGGCGTGACCGTCGCCCGTGAGATCGAGCTGCCGGACAAGTTCGAAGACATGGGCGCCCGCATGGTCCGCGAAGTCGCCAGCAAGACTTCGGACATCGCCGGTGACGGCACTACCACCGCAACCGTGCTCGCCGAAGCGATCTACGTCGAAGGTCTCAAGGCCGTTGTTGCCGGGGTCAACCCGATCGACATGAAGCGCGGCATGGACAAGGCCGTCGAAAGCATCGTCGAAAAGCTCAAGGGCATGTCGACGGAATGTAAAACGAAGAAGGCCATCGCCCAGGTCGGCACCGTCGCCGCTAACGGTGACACCGAAATCGGCAACATCCTCGCCGACGCGATGGAACAAGTCGGCAAAGACGGCGTGATCACCGTCGAAGAAGGCAAAGCCCTCGCGACGACATTCGAAGTCGTCGAAGGGATGCAGTTCGACCGCGGTTACTTGTCGCCGTATTTCGTGACCGATCCGCAATCGATGGAAGCGGTCCTCGAAGACGCTTACATCCTGATCCACGAGAAAAAGGTGACGAGCGTCAAAGACCTCGTTCCGGTCCTGGAAAAGGTTGTCAACGCGGGCAAGCCGCTGCTGATCGTCGCCGAAGAAGTCGAAGGGGAAGCCCTCGCGACCCTCGTGATCAACAAGCTCCGCGGCACCTTCAAGATCTGTGCGGTTAAGGCCCCAGGCTACGGCGATCGTCGCAAGGCGATGCTGCAAGACCTCGCGATCATGGTTGGTGGCCAGGCGATCTTCGAAGACCTCGGCATTCAGCTCGAAAACGTTCAACTGTCCGATCTCGGCCGCGCCAAGCGGATCGTCGTCGACAAGGATAACTGCACGATCATCGAAGGTCTCGGCAAGTCGGGTGACATCAAGTCCCGCATCGAGCAGATCCGTCGCGAACGGGAAAACAGCACCAGCGATTACGATCGTGAAAAGCTCGATGAACGGATTGCGAAGCTCTCCGGCGGTGTGGCTCAGGTCAACGTCGGTGCGGCGACCGAGTCCGAAATGAAGGAAAAGAAGGCTCGCGTCGAAGACGCCCTGCACGCGACCCGTGCGGCCGTCGAAGAAGGCATTCTTCCGGGCGGTGGCGTGGCGTTGCTGCGAGCCTCGGAGGCCGTGAAGCCGGCCGGTCTGAACACCGATGAAATCGTCGGTTTCAAGATCATCACCCGTGCTTGCCGCGCGCCGCTCACGCAGATCTCGAATAACGCCGGTCTCGACGGCGCGGTGATCTGTGAGAAGGTGCTCGCTCTCGAAGGCAACAAGGGTTACAACGCCGCGACCGGGGAATACGAAGACCTCGTTAAGTCGGGCATCATCGACCCGACCAAGGTGACCCGCAGTGCGTTGCAGAACGCCGCGTCGGTTTCGACCCTGCTGCTGACCAGCGATGCCCTCATCGCCGAGAAGCCGAAAGACGAGCCGAAGGGTGGCGGCCACGACGACCACATGGACTAAGTCCTTGTGAATTGACAGTTTTAGAAGCCCAGGGAATGCGTTCCCTGGGCTTTTTTGCTGTCATTGGGAACGCACGCCACTTCCGGTTAGAATGCGGCGTTTCCGCCACTTCTGCGAAGGATCGCGTGGGTGTTCCCTTATTG